>JBDNFD010000152.1:0-9300 GCA_041689995.1 Flavobacteriaceae bacterium
AAAAAAACTTTAAAGCCAAAATTCCTCGACCACGTCTTCCACAGATTGCCAATATCCGGCACCAAACAGGTTCAAATGCACCAATAAATAATACAATTGCCACAATTTGATTCGTTTTTCAAAATTCGGAAGGAGCGGAAAAATTTCGTTATAACATGAGAATACTTTCTCGGGAAAACCTCCAAATAGCCTCATCATCGCCAAATCCATTTCACGCGGACCGAAACAAACTGCAGGATCGATCAGACAAGGAAGTCCATTTTCAGTGACCAAATAATTCCCGTTCCATAAATCACCGTGAATCAAGGCGGGTTTTTCTTCAGGAATTTCAGAAGAAATGTTTTTAAAAACAGTTTCCAAGTTTTTAAAAGAAAATCCTTTTTCGGAAGCAAGTTTGAACTGCGGTTTCAAACGCTGATTAATATAAAATTCCGCGGTCGTATTTTCTTTTTCGTTGAATTGTGGCAAACCACCAATATAATTCTGTACGAAAAACCCAAAACACGAATCGGAATTTTGGTGCAAACTGGCCAATTTTTGGGCAAAAATATTCCAAAAATCGGGTGCTGGTTTTCCTTGCTGAATGAATTCCATCAACAAATAAGCGGTCTCGTCTAATTTTCCACAAACGAAAACTTCCGGGATTTTGAAGGTTTTGCTTTTTCTTAAAGTTTCCAAACCTATTTTTTCCGTCTGCAATATATCAGATGGTGAAGAAGTGGAATTCACTTTTAGAACAAGTTCTTCCGTGGAAGTTTTTAAATGAAAAACGCGTCCGCCCGTTCCGTTCGAAATTAAATTGCATTGCAATTCATCTGCTTCCAATCCGATTTGTGTCAGGATTTTTTCTATTGATTTGCTTTCGTTTTCCATTTTGCCCATGTTCGCCAAATAGGATTTTTTTAAAGGAAATTAACGGAATGAGCGAAACGCGCGCTGGTGAGAAATTTATTTTCCGTAATGATAGCGACAATCTGCTATGAATAATTCCTCATTTTCGCATTTGTAAACCAATCGATGTTCCGACGTTATTCGTCTTGACCAATAACCTTGTAAATCGCCCTTTAAAATTTCCAGTTTGCCAATGCCTTCAAATGGAGTTCGCATACAACCCTTTATGAGTTCATTAATTCGTTTCACCATTTTTTTATCGACTTTCTGCCAATACGAATAATCTTTCCAAGAAGAGGTGGACCAAATTAATTTCATCTATTCGACCAAGTCTTTTTGAATACCTTTGCCTGCTTCCAGTTCTTTAATGGAATTTAATAAAATATCCCTGTTTTCACCTGTTAGCAAATAATTCGTTTCCTTTAATGAATTATATTCTTCCAATGATATCAATACAAGGTCTTTACCGTTTTTACGCTTGATAACGACATCGCTTACATCATTGATCACTTTGTCGAACCAATGTTTTAGATTTGAACGAAAGTCTGAATAATTTACTGTTTCCATAATGCAAAGATACCAAAAAAGTACTTAAATAGGTGCTTTTTATTTTGCGTTTAGCTAATCATTCGGAAATTGTTTAATCTGCGGTTGGACAAAATGAAAAAGAATATCTTGCCTAGTTTTGTGGCCGTAAATTACAGATAGATTACCGCCTTCATCTTCAAAAACAACTAATCTTCGCCAACAATAATGCCCCACTCCTTCCTCAAATTATTTTCCTCAAAACATTCAAATAATCTTCATGGTTTCTCACGAAATCCAGTTCCGAAACATCAATGATTTTGGTCTTTAGCTTCGCTTGATTCTTTATGAATTGGAAATATCCTTGATTGACTTTTTCCAAATAATCGGCTGTAATATTTCGTTCATAATCGCGCCCACGCATTTTTATGTTTTCCAACAAACGTTCGGTATTTTGGTATAAATAAATGTACAAATCGGGTTGTACCAAATTTTTGTGCATTAGGTTAAACAATTTTTTATATAACTGAAATTCTTCTTTCTGCAAAGTGATTTCAGCAAAAGTCAGTGATTTTGAAACTTCATAATCGGAAACAACAAAATCGGAAAATAAATCATATTGCGCAATTTCGTCGATCAATTGTTGGTAGCGTTCTGCCAGAAATGACATTTCTAGCGGAAAAGCATAACGTTGCTGATTCTCATAAAACTTCGGCAAAAAAGGATTATCTTTAAATCCTTCCAAAATCAATTTCGCATTGAAATCTTCGGAAATCATTTTTGCCAAACTCGTTTTTCCCGCGCCAATATTCCCTTCTATGGAAATATACCGAAAAGTGGAAAAATCTATTTTCGGGATATTCAAGAATGTGGAAACTTCTTCGATCTCGGAAGAATCGGCTGTTTTTTTCAACAATTCAGCAATGGAAATATTTTTCAACGGATGAATCATTTCTGCCGCGATATCAGCCAAAGGTTTCAAAACAAATTTGCGTTCCGACATTTTTGGGTGCGGGACAATCAGATTTTCGGAGTTCTGCAATTCCTTCCCGACGAAAATAATATCCAAATCAATGCTGCGGTCCGAATAGCGTTCCGTGCCTCGAATCCGACCCATTTCAGTTTCGATTTGCAATAATTTTTTTAAGGTTTCTTCCGCCGATAACCTGGTTCTTACAGAGATGCAAGCGTTCAGGAAATCGGAGCCATGAAAACCCCAAGCGGGTGTTTTGTATATATTGGAAACGGATTCAATAATGCCAACCCGTTCAAAGATAAAATCCACAGCTTTCTGGAGATTTTCCGCAAGGTTTCCATGATTGCTTCCCAAGGAGATATATGTAAAAGTGTCGGTATTGATAATTAAGCTAGTTTTAAGGAATTCCAGAAAATACTTTCACAGCAAATTAAGCAAAAGAAAATAACATACCGTTATTTTTGCCCATCCAGTTGCGCAAAAAATTGTACTTTTATTCTTTATGCGTTTTTCACAAAAATAGTAAATAGGATTTCCTAATTCCCCAAGTTCATTATGAAAAAAATATTAAAAATAATCGGCATCGTTTTATTGGTGATTGTCCTATTATTTATAATCGCTCCATTCCTGTTCAAGGGGAGCATCGAAAAAATGGTTCATAAAGAAATCAACAAAAACTTAAATGCCACTGTTGCGTGGGAAGATTTGAGCCTGAATCTTTTTGGCGGTTTTCCGGATGCACAATTGAATTTGAAAAACCTAAGCATCATTAATAATGCACCTTTCAAAGGCGACACCTTGGTAATCAGTGAGAAAATCGCTCTGAATCTAGGAATTTGGCAACTTTTTAGTATCGGCAAAAAACCCTTGCAAATCAATGAATTTTCAGTTCAAAATGCTTTGGTGAACATCAAAATCGATTCCGCTGGAAATGCGAATTACGACATTTTCAAAGAAAGTTCCCCTTCTGAAATCCCTGCAGATTCTACGAATGGCGGTTTGGTTTTCGATCTGCAACATTATAAAATAAGCAATTCAAAAATCAATTATTTGGATGAAAAGACCCAAACTTTTCTGCGGGTAAAAGAATTGAACCACGAAGGAACGGGTGATTTTTCTGTGGAAAATTCAACTTTAAAAACCACTTCGAAAGCTTTGGTTTCCTTACAGATCGAAGAAACGGAATATTTGAGCGAAATTCCCCTGGAATTAGTCGCCGATTTGAAAATGGATTTTGAAAATCAGAAATACAGCTTTTTGGAAAATGAACTATTGGTGAACCAGCTTCCCCTGACATTTGAAGGATTTGTAAAAGTGAAAGAAACCAACAACGAGGTCGATTTAAGTTTTAAAACGCCGTCTTCCAACTTTAAGAATTTCTTGGCCGTCATTCCCCAAGAATATTCCAAAAACATTGAAAATGTGGAAACCAGCGGAGATTTTATCGTGAACGGAAGCATTCAAGGAATTGTGGACGAACAGCATATTCCGAAATTGGATATTTCCGTGAAAAGTGAAAATGCTGCTTTCAAATATCCCAATTTGCCGAAAAAAGTAAAAAACATTTCCATTGATGCGCAATTATTGAACGAAACCGGGTTGGCAAAAGACACTTATTTGACAATCGATTTATTGACTTTTCAAATCGACGAAGATACTTTTACCGCACACGGAACCTTGAAAAATCTGATGGAAAACATGCTGGTGAATATGACGGCGACCGGAACGATGAATCTTGCCAATTTGGAAAAAGCTTATCCGTTGGAACTGGAACAAGATTTGAACGGCATTTTAAAGGCTGATTTGACCGCGCAATTCGATATGCTTTCTTTGGAAAAAGAATATTACCAGAATATTAAAACCAATGGAACCGCGAGCATTACAAATTTCACCTACAATTCGCCGGAAATTCCGAACCAAGTGAATATCTCTAAAGCAAATTTAAATTTCAATACTTCCACCATAGAATTGAAAACCTTGGAAGCCAACAGTGGACGAACCGATGCGAAAATTTCGGGCAACTTGGTCAATTTGGTGGGCTTTCTTTTTGCCGATCAAGATTTGAAAGGAAATTTCAACTTGAATTCCAACACCTTCGATATCAATGATTTTATGGTTGCACAAACCGAAAATACTTCAGATGAAAAATCCAATTCGGAAACTCCCCCAACTAAAACCGGCGAAGAAGCCATTAAAATTCCATCGTTTCTGGATGTAACTTTAAATTTCAATGCCGATCAAGTTTTTTATGACAATTTGGTGCTGAAAAACATGAAAGGAAAGTTGATTTTAAAAGATGAAACGGCAACCTTACAAAATGTGACTTCTTCCATTTTCAATGGCGGAATTGCTTTGAACGGAAATGTTTCCACGAAAACAAAAATCCCGACTTTTCAAATGGCTTTGGATTTGTCGAATATCGATATTTCTGAATCCTTCGCAGGCTTGGAATTGCTTCAAAATATAGCCCCGATCGCAAAAGCCTTGCAAGGTTCTTTGAACACTGACATTAAGCTCAGCGGAAATTTGAACAACAATTTAACCCCCATTTTACAGTCAATTACCGGAGATGCGTTGGCGAGCATTCTCACAGCCGAAGTAGATCCAGAAAAAATGCCCTTGCTTTCAAAACTAAATCAAAAGCTTGATTTCTTGAACTTGGATCTTTTGAACGTGCACGATCTTCAAACGGTTTTATCTTTCAAAGATGGAAAAGTAGCAATTCAGCCTTTTGATTTTAAAGTAAAAGGAATTGACGTGAAAGTGAGCGGGACACATAGTTTCGACAACAGCATGAATTACAACGTGGTTTTGGATTTACCCGCAAAATATCTCGGATCAAAACTGGGCGGACTTTTGACCAAACTGAGCGATGAAGATATTGAAAAAATGGATGTGGAAGTCCCCATCGGATTAAGCGGAACTTTCACCGATCCGCAAATTCAACTGAACATGGAACAAGCGGTGAAAACCCTGACCCAACAAATCATTGCCAATCAAAAAGAAAATATAAAAGGACAAGCTACTGATAAGATTAAAGATATTATCGGCGGAATCAAAAATCCGAAAGACAGCATTTCAGCTCCGAAGGACTCTCCTTCACATCCCACCAAAATCAAAAATGTGGCAGAAGAAATATTGGGTGGCCTTTTCGGAAATAAGAAAAAAGACACCACCGGAACCAAAAAACCTTGATTTTCTGCGTTTTTACTTGCATTTTCGGTCAAAAAATAGTATTCTTCCTTTTTCAAATCAACATTGAATAAAAAGCGAATATGAGACAACTGAAAATAACCAAACAGGTCACCAATCGGGAATCCGTTTCCTTGGACAAATATCTCCAGGACATTGGAAAGGTTGATTTGATCACCGCCGAAGAAGAAGTGGAACTTGCCCAACGGATCCGTCAAGGCGATCAAAAAGCGCTGGAGAAATTGACCACCGCAAATTTACGGTTCGTGGTTTCGGTGGCAAAACAGTACCAAAACCAAGGTTTGAAACTCCCCGATTTGATCAATGAAGGAAATGTTGGATTGGTGAAAGCTGCAAAACGTTTTGACGAAACCCGTGGTTTCAAGTTTATTTCCTATGCCGTTTGGTGGATCAGACAATCCATATTACAAGCCTTGGCAGAACAGTCGCGCGTAGTTCGTTTACCCTTGAATAAAATCGGTTCCATCAATAAAATAAACAAGGCTTTTTCACATTTGGAACAAATAAACCAACGCCCGCCGACCGCTGAAGAAATTGCCAAAGAACTGGATTTGACCGTTTACGTGGTTCAACAATCCATGAAAAATTCAGGCCGACATATATCCATGGACGCACCTTTGAAAGAAGGCGAAACCTCGAGTTTATATGACGTCCGTTCTGGGGAATCACCTGATCCGGATGCGGCATTGTTGCGCGATTCGTTAAACATAGAAATAAACACGGTTTTGGACACATTGACCCAACGGGAAGCTGATGTCATCCGGCTATTTTATGGTTTGGAAGGACAACCTCCCATGACTTTGGAAGAAATTGGAGGAACATTTGGGCTTACACGCGAGCGGGTGCGGCAAATTCGCGAGAAAGGAATTAGACGGTTGCGACAAGGCTCTAAAAACAAATTTCTTCGGAAATATTTAGGTTGAGCCAATGACGTAATTTTTGAAGGAATCTAAAATAAAAATACTGTCAAAATAGTTTCCGCGAAAAATAATTGGTATTTTAGCAAAAAACAGAAAACATGCTAATAGTTAAAGTAAAAGAAGGAGAAAAAATAGAACGGGCGTTGAAACGTTTAAAGCGTAAATACCGTGATACCAAGGTGCTTCAAAATTTGAGGGACAAAAAACAATTCACGAAAAAATCTGTGGAAAAACGCAAGCAAATGCAAAAAGCCACATATATACAATCTTTGCGGGACAAAGAAGAAATTTAAATTATGTTGACATACACAATTTACAATTCAAATTTAAAACCTGGAAAAAAGGAAAAGGATGAAATTGTGAATTTTCTGCATACGCACCTTGATGAATACGGCGATTCCAAAGCGGCCATTTTAAAATGCTTGGAATTTGCTACCCATGAAAGCATCCCGTCCATGGGCGGATTTGTTCTGGTTTTAAAGGAAAAAGGGGAAACAAAAGGAATTACCATCATCAATAAAACCGGTATGTCAGATTATATTCCAGAAAATATTTTGGTTTATATTGCCGTTCATAAAGAAGCCCGGGGCCAAGGAATTGGAAAAAAAATCATGGAAAAAGCCATGGAAATTGCCGATGGAAATATGGCGCTTCATGTCGAAAAAGACAATCCCGCCAAAAAACTTTACGATCGATTGGGTTTTGAAGCTAAATACCTCGAAATGCGTTATAAAAAAGATTCCAAGAACGCCGAATAATCCCGTCACTCTCCATAATTTTTAATACTAATTTTATGGAAACATATCTTTCCGAATTGCGAAAACAATTGCATTCCGAACCCGAATTATCCGGACAAGAATTCAAAACGGCTGAAAAAATAGTGGCTGAACTCAAAAAGCTTTTGCCCAATAAAATTATCACAAAGTTGGGCGGAACAGGAATTGCTGCAATTTTTGAAGGAAAATCCCCAGGAAAAACCATAATGTTCCGAGCGGAATTGGACGCATTACCCATTGAGGAAACCAACAAATTTGAATACGCTTCGAAAACCAATGGCGTTTCCCACAAATGTGGCCATGACGGTCATGCGGTTATTTTAATAGGTTTGGGGAAAATACTTTCTGAAAATCCACCGGAAAAAGGGAAAGTTGTTTTGTTGTTCCAACCCGCAGAAGAAAACGGCGAAGGGGCGAAAGCAATTTTGAAAGACCCCATTTTTTCGGAAATCACACCCGATTATCTTTTTGCTTTGCACAACATTCCTGGTTACGAAAAAGGAACAATTCTGTGCAAACCCGGTTCGTTTACCGCTTCCGTTAGTAGCATTGCCATTAAATGGAAAGGTTATACTTCCCATGCCGCAGAGCCCGAACATGGCAGAAATCCAGATTTGGCGATCGCGGAATTAATTCAAACCATCAAAGCTTTTGCAGAGCCAGATAAAGACAGTTGCAATTTTGCAGTTGTTACCACGATTTTTTCTCAGTTGGGCTCGAAAGATTATGGAATTTCCGCTGGGGAAGGAGAAGTGCATTTTACGATCCGAAGTTGGAACCCCGGAATTTTGGAAAATTTGAAGGGAAAAATTGAAAATTGCGTAAACAAGATTTCAGAAAAACATAATTTGGAATATTCTTGCGAATGGATTTTTGAATTCGAAGCGAACCAAAACGACGAAACTGCTGTAAAATACATTCTGGAAGCTGCGAGAAAAAATGATTATGAATATATTCCACTTGCAAATCCGTTCAAATGGGGAGAAGATTTCGGGCGTTTCACCAAAGAATTCAGCGGAGCAATGTTTGGACTGGGCGCGGGAAAGGAAACCCCGGTTTTGCATAATCCCGGTTATGACTTTCCTGAGGAAATCATTCCTTTTGGCATAAATATGTTTCATTCGATTTTAAAACTTGTAAATGCCAAGTTCAGTTAAACCTACGTACCGAATACTGACACGAAAATTATTTTTTGGAATTTCAAAACAACACATTATGGATTCATCCTGAAAAATACAATTGGAGGGAGTTGCCAAAAAATGCACATTGACGATCAATTTTAAAGATTGATCGAAACGAACTTTAAAAAAAAGCCAAAATTTGTTTGTAGGTTTAATTCCCTTTCTGTAATTTCGAATAATATTTCACTTTATGATTATGAAAAACATGATTTTACCACTAAATATTTACTATAACCAAAAAAGATTTACCAAAAGGTGTTCTGACCTCTTGTAGAATTGACATTGAAGGAACAGGTCGAAATACTCTTTCATTAGTTGAAGAATCAATAAAAATGAAAGAACGTATAGAAAATGAGACTAGTCTTTCTATTGATAAAATATGGGTTGTATTTGACCGAGATAGTTTTGAGCCAGATAACTTTAACGAAGCAATTAACCTTTGCAAAAATAGTTCGCCAGAAATTGGATGTGCTTGGACAAATGAAGCTTTTGAACTTTGGTATTTACTACATTTCCACTTCTACAATACATCCATTAACAGAGAAATGTACCAAAAACTAATTGAAGGAAATCTAAAACCAAAAATAGGAGAAGATTACAAATATCAAAAAAATAGTACAGAAATGTATGATTTGTTAAAAGAGAATGGAAATCTTGAATTAGCAATCAAGTTTGCGTCAAAACTAGAAGCTGAATTTGAAGGTAGATTTGATTTTGCTAATCACAACCCTTCTACTAAAGTTCATCATTTAGTTGCGGAATTATTTGGAATAGAAAAATTACTCAAAAAAGAAGATGAAGATAAAGCCAGTGGCTAA
>JBDNFD010000153.1:0-32538 GCA_041689995.1 Flavobacteriaceae bacterium
TTATTTATTGTTCATTATGTCGCTATTGTCATTGTACATTTTGCCGAAAATGGCAGAGACGAACAGCGATTCAGGATTTCGTAAAATTGTGTTCAACTTCTACAAAACCATTTTACCTATTTTCGGGATTGGATTGTTGCTCGTCTATTTTTTACGGTTTTGGATCGTCAAAATCGTTTTTTCAGAAGATTTCCTTCCCATGACACAGCTTTTCTTGTGGCAACTGGTCGGCGATTTTATTCGGGTTACCGCCATAGTGGTCAGCTATCAATTACACGCAAAAAAAATGGTTTGGAAATTTATTTTGTCTGATTTATTCCTGGCGGCAATAACGTATATTTCAAGTATTTACCTGATTTCGAAAATTGGTTTGGAAGGTGTGACCATCGCTTATGCAATTACTTGGACACTTTATGGACTGGTAATTTTGTTTATTTTTAGGAAAACATTTTTTTATAAATGGTTCAAGCAACTAAAGTAGCTTTGGAAATTCTAATTTCCACGATGGACCGAACGGATCTGTCGTTTTTGAAACCCATGTTCCCCAATCGGAATTTGGCGGAATTCCATATTTTGATTATCAACCAAACTTCCTCGGACAGAATTCTGAAAACAAATTATTCAAATATCCGGGTTATCAATTCATTCGAACGCGGATTGAGCAAAAGCCGGAACTTGGCCTTCAAAAACTCCATTGGCGAAGTTGCTTTGATCGCCGATGATGATATTATTTACTTACCAAGATTTGACACCATGATTATCGATGCTTTTCAGAAATATCCCGATGCAAGTCTGATTACTTTTCAGATGCAATGTCCGGAAAACCCACATCCAAAAAAATATATTCATCAGGAACGAAGGATTACTAGCTTGCGACACCAACCAAAACCTTCTTCAGTCGAAATGGCGCTTCGTCCAGATTACTTGATGAAAAAAGGAATTCATTTCAATGAATTTTTTGGTTTGGGCGCAGAATTTCCTTCGGGGGAAGAATCGCTGTTTGTGTTGGAAATGCTAAATAAAAGCTTGAAAGTGTACCACATTCCAGAATTGATCGTTGAACATTTGGGCGAATCCACAGGTTCCCGGCAAGGAAGTGAAAAATTTATTTGGGCATTGGGCGGATTGAAATATTTGGAATATGGCGAACGGAGCAGATTGTGGCTTTTGAAGTTTGTCTTCTTTTTAGTTCGAAATAAATCAATTCCAATTCACAAAACAATTTGGGCCTACAAAATCGGAGTTAAGGCTATTAAACGTTCGAAGGAAATTTTTAAAAATAATAATCCTTTAAAATGAAAATTGGGGCTCATTATTATATCTGGTGGATCTTGGCGGTCGCGATCGCTTTGGGGTTCGAAATATCTTTTGCCAATTTTGAATTCTACCGATGGAAAAACGTGGTGGAAAATCTGCTTTTTGCAACGGGAATGTTGCTCACTGTTCCACTTTTCAATTCCCAGAAAATCAAGCGGATTTTGGTCGATTTCTATTTTGTGTTTTTCGTGCTTTGCCTTTTTTTGGAGAGTGTGTTTTTCTACCTTTTCCATACGAATTTCAGTGCTTCCGCTATTTTTATTCTAATAGAAACAAACGCCACTGAAACCAGGGAATTTTTGGGTTTTTATGTGGATGTTCCGATCATTTGCTTCTTTATCGCACTGCTGCTGCTTTGTTTTCTTTATTTCAAAAGAGCAAAAATCCTTTTTAGAAAATGTTCTGTACGTATTAAAGCAATGTCAATTTCTTTATTGGTTAGTTTACTGATTTTCATGAAATTTAGCGGAATGATCGATCCCAATTTGCCCTATTTGGTCGGAATATCAATTTGGGATTATTCTCAGGAAAAATCTAAAATGGAGGCGTATAACATCGATGAGCCCATTGGAAATTTTGAGGAAATGAATTTTGAAGGAAAATCCAAGAAAAATCTCTACGTTTTAGTGATTGGCGAATCCACCACGAGACGGAATTTAGGTTTGTATGGATATTACCGAAATACGACCCCGAAATTAAAGGAAATCGAAGATGAATTATTGGCGTACCAAAATGTGATCAGTCCACACGCGTTTACTATCGGGGCTTTACAAGAAGCTCTGACATTAAACAATTTTGAAAAGGCAGACGAATCTTCCTTGGTACAATTGATGAACCAAGCCGGGTTTAAAACTTTTTGGTTTTCCAATCAACGACCAATCGGTCCTTATGAAAGTTTGGTCACCAAAATTTCAAAAGCTTCGGATGTGGTGCAATTTACGAACTCGGCAATTGCAGGCTCTGTTACGCCTTATGACGAAGTTTTATTGTCTTATTTCAAAAAAGCACTCGCCGATCCGGCCGATAATAAATTCATTATTCTGCATATTCTTGGCACGCATATGCAATATAAAAACCGGTACCCTGAAAATTTCGATTTTTTTAAAGACCGGCCACAAAGCAATTTTGACGATGAACTAGCGTATTCACGGATCAATTCCTACGACAATGCGATTCGTTATATGGATTCCATTTTACGCGAAGTGATCGAAATGAGCCGGGAAGAACATGTACCAAGTTATGTTTTGTATTTTTCTGATCATGGCGAAGAAGTATATCACAACCGCTATTTTGCGGGACATTTAGATAATAATCCGACGAAAGATATGTTTGAAGTGCCATTTTTTCTGTGGCGTTCCGAAGAATTCAAAAAACAGGATTCCATTTTTGAAGGGAATTTAAAAACACCTTATAGTTTGAATGATTTCATTTATAGTTTTGCCGATTTATCACACATTCATTTTGCAAAAATGAAATCGGAAAAAAGTATTTTTTCATCCCGCTTTCAGCCTAAAAAAAGAATTGTGGGGTCGGAACTGGATTTTGATGTGTATTTTAAAAAAAATGAAAATGAAAAATAAGGTGGAAAAAAAAATGAAAATCCCCCTGTTGAATGAGAATTTCAAAATATGTTTAGTTTCCCTTTCCCTTGGAAAAGGGGGCGCGGAACGATCCTGCGCTTTGCTTTCGCTAATGTTGAAATTTTTATGGGCATCAAGTACATATTGTAATCCTGACGGATGAAATTGATTATGAATATTCAGGTAAACTGTTCAATTTGGGTAAATTTAAATCCGTGAACGATTCATTCTTGAAACGATTGGCGCGCTTTAAAAAATTTCGGGATTATTTGATAAAGAACCGATTTGATGTGGTCATTGACCACCGTCCAAAAAACGATTATGCACGCGAGGTTTTTTATGACCAATATCTTTACCGCGGAATACCCCGAATATTTGTGGTCCATAATTCCAACAAAGAGAATTATTTTACTAAGACGCCAAATAAAATGGCAAGAATTTATAACAAAAACCTGATGAATATAGCAGTGTCAAAATATATTGAAAACGAAATATTGGAAAAATTAAAGATAAAAAAACACTGCACCATTCACAATCCATATAATCTTTCTTGGCGCACTATGGCAACAACCACTATAAAGGAAGCGGATAAAAAGCCATACGTGTTGTGGTATGGAAGATTGCAGGACGCACATAAGGATATTTCCTTTTTGATCGATGCTTTTCAGATTTCTGAAATTTGGAAAAAAAACATTCATTTGATCATTATGGGAGAAGGAAAAGACAAAATTAAATTAAAAGAAAAGGCCGACCAATCACCAGCTCACGATTTTATAACATTTTTGCCTTTTACCAACAATCCTTTTCCATATATAGTTTCGGCCCGGGTTATGGCCTTGACTAGCAAATATGAAGGTTTCCCGATGGTTTTGGTTGAATCGCTTTCGGTGGGGATACCGGTAATATCGCTCGATATTGTTTCCGGCCCATCGGAAGTAATCCAACATAAAAAAAACGGCTTACTGATCGACGGCCGCGATCCGAAAAAATTTGGCAAAGCCATGGCAAAAATGTGTTTTGACGACGACTTGTACCAAACCTGCAAAAAGAACGCAGAAAACTCCATTGCTCATTTTTCGATGGAAATTATCGGTGAAAAATAGAACCGGTTATTGTCGGAAAATTTGGTAAATCATCGAAAAGCGGTAAGATAAATCCCGAATTTCATTAAAACCTGTTGTGTTTTCAAAGCTGCTTGAAGCAAACTTTTGGGCATTTTCAATAAAAACAACTGTTTCGGGTTCAGATTCTTCGGATCGATTTCCGAAACCAGGTTTTTCCAAGCCGGATCGTCCCGGAATTTACATCGCAAGGCCACAGCATAGCGGTTTCGATCCAAATATCTTTTCAACGGGAAGTTGTCTTTTTCTTCCCGCCCGAATTTTTTGATCAAATAAATCCGGTCATTGTTATAATGGGTTTGCCCCAGATTGTTTTCGCTTTGTTTGTGGTAACGCATTGTGATTTTTGGGTCAAAAGCAACTGGAACTTTCAAAGCGGAACGGACAAAAAAATCAATGTCCTGCCCAGTTCTTAAATCAGGATCAAACTTTCCGATTTCGTAAAAGCGTTCTTTTGAAAATGCGACTGCGGAAGTCCAAGCTATTGAGTTGACAAGGCTTGCTGTAAAATAATCTTCAATAAGTTGTGGGCCTTTGGAATAGTGAACGTGGTTATGCGCTTTTTCGACAATTTTATCATTCAAAACACGTTCATATCCCATGCAAAATAATCCGGCTTCTGGGAAAGTGGCGAAAAGTTCGGCCATTTTTTGTAGATGGGTCGGATACCAATAATCATCGGCATCCAAAAGGGCGATGTATTTTCCTTTGGCGACCTCGATCCCTTGGTTTCGGGCCACTGAAACGCCGCTGTTCTTTTGTCCGATAAATCGGATCCGTCCATCGTTGATTTTTTTGGCGATTTCCAAACTCTTATCCGTGGAACCGTCATCCACAACAACAATTTCAAAATCCTGAAAGCTTTGGGCCAATACGCTATGAAGCGTTTTTTCAATATAATTCGCTTTATTGTACAACGGGATCACAACTGAGAAAAAGGTCATGGTTCAAGGCTTTAAACTACAAAAATAGCCCAATCGGTAAATATTAAAAAAAAATAAGGAAGGAGAAGGGGAAAGCAGGTTTTTTTTCAAGATGTTTTCAATATACGGAAAAGCAAAACGCAACAAGTTTGAAGCACCAATCTTTTTCAAAGCAGTGTATAAGCGCAAAAGTTTAACATATTCCGAATCGATCATCTTATGGTGGTAAAGATATTTCAGGTTTTCCAACCCCAAAATGGTTTTTTGCAAAAAAATCCGATTCGAATCAATATCACCATGGATCACAGGATTGTCGATATGTTGGATCTTGCTTTTTAGCTTTTTCAAATGAAAGGAAAACAAGGTATCTTCATGGCCATATTTTGTTAATTTTTTTTTAAACCTCACCTTTTCAAAAATACTTTTTTTTACCAAGGTATTGTTGAAAAGAGTGGAACGATAAGGATGTCTTTTGCGTTCGGCAGCTGTTTTGTCTTCAATGAACTTTCCATATTTCCAGCGCAAACTATTTTTATCGGCATAATTTTCTGGATGGATACGTCCCCCGTAAATGACTTCGGTACGATCATGTATTGAGGAAAGATAATTTTTCAAAAAATCCGATCGGACCAATGAATCCCCATCAATAAAAAGTAAATTATCATATTTGGAGGCTTGTGCCAATAGGTTTCGGTTGTCACTTAGGCCCACATTGCTTTCCAAGACTTCGAAATTTACATGTTCCAAGGAATTTAGAAGCTCGTTTTCATTATTTATTTCAGAATGGGAACCATCATCAAAAATAATGATTTCAAAAGGAACACCGAGTTTTTCCCCCTGTCTTTCCAGCTCGGTGGCCAAAGGGGTCACATCGTAAGCATACACAGGGATCAATATGGAAAGCATAAATCGTTAAATTTATCAAAACCACAAAATAACCATTATTTATTGGATAAGAAAAATTTATGGTTTCCGCAATTCCAAAATTGTTTCTTTCAACAACCCAAAAGGACTTGTTTCTTCTTCAAAATTTAAAATCGAAACCTGAAAACCTACATTTTCCAAACGGTCTTTCAACCCTTCCAACGAATATATTCGAACATGATCATTTTGTCCAAAAGCCTTCAATCTCCCGGTTTTGTCGGTGATGGAATAATCTTCGTAAATTTCGCCTTCTTTGTAGGGTGTCTGCACAAAACATATCCATCATTTTTCAAAACTCGAAACAATTCACCCATTGCTTGTTTGTCTTCAATAATATGTTCCAAAATGTGGTAACATATAATTGTATCAAATTTTTCCGAAGGAAAATCGATCGCTGTAATATCTATTCGATGATCAGCCAAAAATTCATCTTCAAAATCGGTACTGAAATATACAAATTCGGAGGGTTGGCCGAACAACCTGTACAAACTTCGGGATGGTGAAAAATGCAGGACATTTCCGCGTAGCGCATTCCTTTCTTTCAAGAGCCGGGACAATCGTCGCGTCCTACTCCTGCTGCCACAGTAAGGGCACAACAAATCATTTCCCCCGGGGAGCGAAATGAATTTTCTCCATTTTTTCCCACAAATATTGCATTGATAGGAACTGCCCTTATATACTGGAACGAGAAATTGACGAAAGAGCGGTTCGTTTTGGAACAAGAATTTGTGGGGAACAATTTTTTTTACGAGAACTTTAATGAAACGGTACATAAAATTAAGAACTTCTCTGTTTTTCAGACTTTAAAGATACAGTTTTGACTTGGATTTGTTCAGCGATTTTTTGGAATTGTGATTTTTTTGAAATGAAATAAAACAATGTGTTTCATTTTGATTTCTTCTCATTGCTTGAATTTCAGCACTTCTGATCTTCCTTTTTTAAAAATTTTGTTGCTGTTCCCTTTTCCACTGCGCATTTTTTTTTGTTCTTCATAGGGTAATGCAATAATTTCCATGCATTTTTCCGAGCAACATTCGTGCATTTTTTCGGCACATTCGGGACATTGGATGAACAGTAAATGACAGGCTTCATTGGCGCAATTGATATGCGTGTCGCAGGGCTTTCCACATTGGTGGCAATGGGAAATTACCTCATCTGAAATGCGTTCACCGCGCCGATGATCGAACACAAAATTCTTTCCCATAAATTTGTTTTCCAATTCTTTGGCACGCACTTGTCGCGCATATTCGATGATTCCGCCTTCGAGTTGATATACTTTTTTGAAGTCTTTGTGTTTATAATAGGCACTGGCCTTTTCACAACGAATCCCGCCTGTGCAGTACATCACCAGATTTTTATCTTCTTTATGCGCTTCAAGGTCCTTTTCAATACTATCCAATGAATCGCGAAAAGTATCTACATCGGGAGTTATTGCGCCTTTAAAATGTCCGATTTCACTTTCATAATGATTTCGCATATCCACCAAAATAGTCTCTGGATCGTCGATCATCTGGTTGAATTTTTCGGCATTCACGTGCACGCCTTTTTTGGTGACATCAAAGCTGGCATCGTTCAATCCGTCCGCAACGATCTTGTCGCGCACTTTTACTTTCAGTTTCAAAAAAGATTTCAAATCCTGTTCTATGGCAATGTTCAAACGCACATTTTTCAGAAAACAAATTTCATCAAGAAACTTTTTAAAGCCCTCGAAATTTTGTGCTGGCACGGAAAGTTGGGCATTTATCCCTTCATGGGCGACATAAATTCGTCCCAAAACTTGAAGTTGGTCCCAAGCGACGAATAAATGGTTTCTGAAAAGTTTCGGGTTGCCAATGTTGGCATATTGATAAAAAGAAAGCGTCAAACGGTCTTCGCCGGCCAAATCCAAAAGCGCCGCCCGTTCTTTTGCGCTTAGTTTATTGTACAGTTGCATGCTATACCAATTTATAAGTTCAAAAAAATAGTGGCGCAAAGATACTACATAAAATATAAGTGTCGAAAAGGGAAGAATGTTCCGTTTTCTAATGGACTACTTTGGATCTTATAAAAAATGGGGAAGTAAAATAAACATGAAAATGGGAAAAACAATTATCACAAAAAATGCCCGGTTTTTCCGGGCATTTTTTTCGAACGGCTAATTCGTTATTTACTATTTTCAAATTGTCTTTAAAAACAACAAATAACGTTAGCCCCCATCGACTTTACAACTACTTACAAATAAAATAGTTGCACCGCCAATGGCTGAATTCAAAACAATATTCCTCTTGAGAAATCGCATAGAATTGTTCTCTTGCTTTTCATGAAGATGCAAAAATCACAAAAAGGTTGCGCGCAAATTGCAATGCACCAAAAATGTAGTATTTTAGCAGTTCCACAAATGAAAAATATTATGAGCGCAGAAAAAGAGAAAGAGAAAGAATCAAAACTGAAAGCCCTAAAACTCACCTTGGATAAATTAGACAAAACCTACGGAAAAGGAACCGTGATGAAAATGAGCGACCAAGCAGTGGTGGATGTCGATGCGATTTCCACGGGATCTTTGGGATTGGACATTGCCATGGGCGTTGGCGGCTATCCGCGCGGAAGGGTAATAGAAATCTATGGCCCCGAATCTTCCGGAAAAACTACTTTGGCGCTACATGCCATTGCCGAAGCCCAAAAAGCCGGCGGAATCGCCGTCTTCATCGATGCGGAACATGCATTTGACCGTATGTATGCCAAAAATTTGGGCGTAGATATCGAAAACCTCATCATTTCTCAACCAGACAACGGCGAGCAAGCCTTGGAAATCACAGATAATTTAATCCGCTCGGGAGCAATAGATATTGTGGTTATTGACTCAGTTGCGGCATTGACCCCAAAAAGCGAAATCGAAGGCGAAATGGGTGATTCCAAAATGGGATTGCACGCCCGATTGATGTCCCAAGCTTTACGAAAACTGACGGCTTCCATCAGCAAAACCAAATCCACGGTGATTTTCATCAATCAATTGCGTGAAAAAATCGGGGTCATGTTTGGTAATCCGGAAACCACCACGGGTGGAAACGCCTTGAAATTCTATGCCTCCATGCGATTGGACATCAGAAGATCCACACAAATAAAAGACAGCAACAGTGCCGCTACCGGAAACAAAACCAGGGTGAAAGTCGTGAAAAATAAAGTCGCGCCACCTTTTAAAATGGCGGAATTCGATATAATGTACGGCCAGGGAATTTCGAAAGTGGGCGAAATAATTGACATAGGCGTGGATTACGAAATCATCAAAAAATCAGGCTCTTGGTTCAGCTATGAAGAAACCAAATTAGGCCAAGGCCGTGATGCAGTGAAGGCGCTTCTCTTGGACAATCCTGATTTAATGGAGGAATTGGAGAATAAAATCACCGAAGCCATCAAAATCGCTAAGAGCTAACTATTTCGTTTTTAATTTTGAATTTTTGTAAATCCCGTTCATGAACGGGATTTTTTTATTACCTGCACGCAACCAACGGCACTTTTAGGTATCTATTATAAAAACCCCAAAGGTTTCTTGCCCAAAAATGTTAATACAATGAAAAAGTTGGTTTTGCTCATTGCTGTTCTAATTTGCTCTATCAGTTGCTCGCATGACGATGCTGTCGATACAACCTTTACCTACGAACTGGTTCCGGTTACCACGGTCGAAATTCCGGATACTTTGATATTTCAGAATACGTATATTTTCGATATTACCTATTTGCGGCCAACTGAATGTTATTTTTTTGAAGGTTTCAGTTATGAACAAGACCAAAATGAACGAGTGATCGGTGTGATAAGCGAAGTTTTCGACAATCCAGATTGCCAAAGTATTGATAGCCTCACCGCGGTCGCTAATATGAATTTTGTGGTGAAACGGAACGATTTTTATACCTTTAGATTTTGGCAAGGTGAAAATGAGAACGGGGAAGCTATTTTTTTAACCAAAGAAGTGCCCGTGAGAATACAATAATATTTAAAACCTAATAATTTGAGTTTAGAGCAACTCATCGCGAAATGCAAAAAGCAGGAGATAAAGGCCCAGGAGCAATTGTACCGGCTATATTCGGGAAAATTGTTCAGCGTATGCCTAAAATACTCCGGGAACTATGCGGAAGCAGAGGACACTCTGCAAGATTCCTTTTTGATCATTTTTGAGAAAATCGCTCAGTACAGTAATAAAGGTTCTTTTGAAGGTTGGATGAAACGTATCGCCATCAATAACGCCTTGCAGCGCTACCGAAAGCAACGGATTTTTGAAATTGTGGATGAAGAAGCTTTGAGAACACCCGAGGTGGAAGTGGATGAAGAAACGATTTCGTTGGAATATTTATTGAATATTGTTCAAAACCTGCCAGATCGGTACCGAATGGTTTTCAATTTATATGTTCTGGACGGATTTTCACACAAAGAAGTTGCTGAAATGTTGAACATTACCACAGGTACATCGAAATCCAATTTGGCAAGGGCCAGAGGGATTTTAAAAGAAAAAATTGAGAAAAAAGATTACGTGAAGACGGCAAAATCACTTTAAAGAAATGAGGGAGAAAAAACACATAGACCGATTGTTTCAAGAGAAATTCAAAGATTTTGAGGTTTCTCCCAACAAATCGGTATGGAAAAATATTGAAAGGGAACTAAAATCCAAGAAACGGAAATCCTTTATCGTTCCATGGTGGTACAAAATTGCGGGGGCAGCAGCGATTTTGACCCTGATCTTTCTGGCAGGAAATCTTATTTTTACCAATTTTGAGAAAATTCCTATCGTAAAATCAGAACCTTCGGAAAAACTATCACCTTCATCCGACAAAATTCTTCAGAAAGAAATTGAAACCAATCAGTCCATTGTTTCCGAAGATAATTCAGAAAGAACAATTAATCGGGAAAAACCTATATCCAGCGGAGATAATATCATTTTTATAGAACCTCAAAAACAAGTTTCTGGTCAGGCGGAAGATCAGAAAAAATTGAATGGAATAACAAAGTCAGGTGATAACCCAAAAGTCAGAGTGCCAAATTCTATTGCGAAAGATTCTGAAAAAGAGCATCTTCAATCTGGAAAAAACCCGCGTTTGAACGAAATTTCCGAAGTTAAAAAACCAGTTGAAGGTATCGCGGAAAATAAAACCGATTACAAAAAAACAATCTCCACGGATGAAGAAGGCTTCGATAATTCCAAAAAAGTGGCAGTGCATTCGAATGTTCAAACCAAAACCGCAAACAATTCAGGTCTCGTAAAAACCGATATTGAAAATAATAATAAGAAGGAAATATCATCTGACGAAACAATTCCAGCTACCAAAGAAAAGGAAAAATCGTTATTGGAAGTTGCGGCCCAGCAGAAAGAAGAAAAGATTCTTGAGAATGAAGAAAATACCGAACTGACCAACACCAACTGGCAGATAAGTCCTTTCGCCGCGCCGATTTATTACGGTGGTTTTGGAAGTCAAAATGCCATTGATCCGAGTTTAGCACAAAATGAAAGTGAAAGCGAAGTAACCATGTCATATGGGGTTAATTTTTCCTATAAAATCTCTGAACGATTAAAAATCCGGTCTGGTGTTGGCCAGGTCTCAATGGCTTATAATACCTACGATATTGCCTTTGCAACTTCTGTAAAATCGGCCGTTTTCAGCAATGTTTCCTATTCATCTCCCACCACAGATAATTTGAATATTGTTCCTTTGAAATCCATTCAAAGTGGTCAAAATAGTGAATTACTTGGAAGATCCCCATTCACCGCAGGAACCTTGCATCAACAAATTGGCTTCATCGAAGTCCCTTTAGAAATTGAATATGCATTGATTGACAAGCAATTTGGACTGAGTGTTATTGGCGGGGCAAGCACCTTATTTTTGAATAATAATTCCCTAGTTATCAATTCAGAAAACGGAAGAACCAACATCGGAAAAATGCAAAATCTGAATAATGTGAGTTTCAGTACAAATATTGGTTTGGGTCTGGATTATAAGATTTCCGAACAATTTGACATCAATCTTGAGCCCACTTTTAAGTACCAAATAAATTCATTTAGCGGAAACAACAATGGTTTCAAACCTTATTATTTTGGAATTTACACCGGAATTGGATTCAAATTTTGATCTGGAAAAACAGTTTTTTAGTTGGTTAGGTTGTTATTGTGAAAGCAATGACCATAAGCCGCCCCTGGTTAGGGCGGCTTTTTTTATTCAAGCATTTTTCTCCAATTCTGCCAAAATTAATTGACGGGCTTCATTCTTTAAGTTACGTTTTTCATGCAAATCCTTCCCTTTCGTTTCTATAAACTGTAAAATTTTCACCCGCATTCTTCCAGGGGAACCTTCAAAAAATACAGCAGGAAACCGCTTTTTATTATCGTAAAAAACCATGGGAACAATTGGAATTTGATGCTCTATTGCCAGCCGAAAAGCCCCATCTTTAAAGCTATCAAGAATGATGGATGTTTCATCGGAAATCCCTCCTTCGGGGAAAATACATATACTGAGCCCTTGCGACAAACGTCGTTGCGCATGATTAAATACTTCCCTTCTACTTTTGGAATCACTTCTGTCCACCAAAATACAAGTTCGTTTATAAAAAAATCCAAAAATAGGAATCTTGGCCAATTCATGTTTTCCGACAAAAACAAACGGATTTTTCACCACATAAAACATCAACATAATATCAACCATCGAAGTGTGGTTCGCAATGAGCATATAGCTTTTCTGTTCCATTTTCTGCAATCGGGTGATTTCCGGGGAAAACCCCATGCCATAAATAATAATTGTTGCCCAAATCCGGCCTAATTTATAAGTATAGGGATACCATTTTTCACGGGAAGTAAAAAGCAATAAAAGTGGCGACATTAAAATAATTGGCAAGCCCAAAAGGATATTGTACCAAATTCGCCAAAATACCGATCCTAAAATTTTCATCATTTCAAAAGTAATAACTATTCTTGAGCATGCTATGTTCCCTAAAAAAAATATCTTTGCAGAATGTTGGTTCAAAATTCCTGCAAGGTTTCAAAAACCTTGTTGGTATCAATTGAAATTAATTTATTGAATATCGAACATTCAAGATTTATGGCAGTAAAAATCTCAAATCACTAAATAATAACAATTCAAAAATGCCCAGAATTTTAACGGGAATACAAAGTACAGGAACGCCACATTTGGGAAACCTTTTGGGGGCAATTGTTCCGGCCATAGAAATGGCAAACGAATCTGAAAATGAATCGTTTTTGTTCATTGCAAATCTGCACACGCTTACACAAATAAAAGATGCCGAAATTTTGCGACAAAACACTTATTCTGTTGCAGCAACGTGGTTGGCTTTTGGATTGAACATCGAAAAAACCGTATTTTACCGCCAAAGTGATGTTCCGCTCACCACGGAATTGACTTGGTATTTAAGCTGCTTTTTTCCGTTTCAACGACTTACTTTGGCCCATTCTTTTAAAGATAAATCCGAGCGTTTGGATGATGTAAATGCAGGGTTGTTCAATTATCCCATGCTCATGGCTGCCGATATTTTGTTATATGATGCAGAAATTGTGCCCGTGGGAAAGGACCAGTTACAACATGTGGAAATGAGCCGCGATGTAGCGTCCCGTTTCCATGCGAAAATGGGCGAAACATTTGTAATGCCGGAAGCGAAACTTCAGGAAGAAACGAAATATATTCCTGGCACCGACGGCGAAAAAATGAGCAAATCCCGTGAGAATTATATCAATATTTTCCTTTCGGATAAAGCATTGCGGAAACAAGTCATGAGCATTCAAACCGACAGCAAACCCTTAGAAGCGCCCAAAAATCCGGATACTTGTAATGTTTTTGGTTTGTACAAAATAATTGCTTCGGCAGAAGAAATCAAAGAAATGCGCCAAAAGTACGAAGCTGGCGGATTTGGATATGGCCACGCCAAACAATCTTTATTTGATTTATTGACGAAAAAATACGCAAAGCAACGCGAATTGTATGCGTATTATATGAACCATTTCGATGAAATTGATGAAGCTCTGGAAAAAGGATCGGTAAAAGCAACTTTGGTTGCAAAAAGTGTAATTGCTCGCGTTCGGGAAAAATTGGGATATTGATTTTTAGTTAATTTTTTTCAAAGTTGAAAAGTCAAAAAAAAAATTTAAACATATAATCCCTTCGCAATTATCGATCAATAGCGCGCAGTCGTTAAAGCACGAAAATAAAATCGTTTTTGTTACCTTTGCACAACTTTTAATTCAACTCCATGATCCAATCCATGACGGGCTTTGGGAAAAGCCTCGTTTCCCTTCCCGACAAAAAAATTACGGTCGAAATCAAATCTTTGAACAGCAAGAACATGGATTTGAATGTCCGAATTCCTTCCAAATTCAGGGAAAAAGAACTGATGTTGCGAAATCTTATCACCTCTTCTTTGATTCGGGGAAAGGTTGATTTCTCTGTTTATACAGAAAGTTCGGAAGTGGAAAGTTCGGCAAAAATAAATGCGCCCATCTTAAAAAGCTATATCCAGGAATTAAAAAAAATCCCACAATCTGGAACGAATGATGAAGTGGAACTTCTAAAAATAGCCATCAATCTGCCAGACGCTTTGAAAACCGAAAGGGAAACAATTGACGAAACAGAATTTTCCGCTGTTCAAAAAGGCGCCGAAGAAGCATTGATTGCGATCAACGAATTCCGAACAGATGAAGGCCAAGCCTTGGAAAGGGAATTTGAATTGCGCATTACAAACCTCCACAATTTATTGAGCCAAGTAGTGAAAATGGATCCAGAGCGAATAATTGGAGTCCGGGAGCGGCTTCGAAAAGGCGTGGCGGCTTTGAAAGAAACGATCGACGAAAACCGATTTGAGCAAGAATTGGTTTATTACATCGAAAAATACGACATCACCGAAGAAAAAACCCGACTGGAAAACCATTTGCTCTATTTCTCTGAAAACCTTGCCTCCAAAGATTCCAACGGCAAAAAATTGGGTTTCATCGCTCAAGAAATTGGACGGGAAATCAATACCATCGGCAGCAAATCTAATTTTGCCCCGATGCAACAATTGGTGGTTCAAATGAAAGATGAACTGGAAAAAATCAAGGAACAACTGCTAAACGTTTTGTGATGGAGAACGGAAAACTCATCGTATTTTCAGCCCCCTCCGGATCTGGAAAAACTACCATTGTACAATATCTTTTGCGACAGCAGGAACTCAATTTGGGATTTTCGATTTCTGCCACCTCCCGGCCTCGAAGGGGCGATGAAATAGATGGAGAAGATTACTATTTTATGACGCTGAAAGAATTCAAATCCCACATAAAAAACGATGATTTTTTGGAATGGGAAGAAGTTTACCGCGATAATTTTTACGGCACCCTGAAAACCGAAGTCGACCGTATTTGGGCCAGCGGGAAACACGTGGTTTTTGATATTGATGTAGTTGGCGGTCTCGATATAAAACATATTTATCCCGAACGCACATTGGCCGTATTTGTGCAACCGCCAAGTATTGAGGAATTGAAAATCAGGTTGAAAAAACGCAAAACCGAAACCGATGAACGCATCAATATGCGCGTTGCAAAAGCTTCGATAGAAATGGCCACCGCTCCGCAATTCGATTATATTATTGTGAACAATAATTTGGAACAGGCGCTCGAAGAAGCTTATAATTACGTCAAGAATTTCATCGACCAGAAATAAATTTGTGATGGAAAAGAAAATTGGCTTATTTTTTGGCACGTTCAACCCCGTTCATGTTGGGCATCTCATCATTGCCAACCACATTGTGGAATATTCCGATTTGGATGAAATTTGGTTTGTGGTAACTCCCCACAATCCCTTTAAAAAAAAATCATCCTTACTGGATAATTATCAGCGATTGGACTTGGTTTATCGCGCCACCGAAGATTATGTAAAACTCCGTCCCAGCAATATTGAATTCAATCTTCCGCAGCCCAATTACACTTCGCACACGCTCGCGGTTTTGGAAGAAAAATATCCAAATAAAAAATTTTCGCTTATTTTGGGGGAAGATAATTTACGTGGTTTTCATAAATGGAAAAACCATGAGATAATTTTGGAAAGGCACGAATTGTTCGTTTATCCCCGCGTTTCAAACAAACCGGACGAATATCCACTGAAACAGCATCTTAAAGTTCATTTTATTGATGCGCCGGTGATAGAAATTTCCGCTTCTTTCATCCGTTCTTCCATCAAAGAAGGGAAAAACGTTCGACCCTTGATCCCCGATAAAGCTTGGAAATATTTGGATGAAATGAATTTTTACAGATAAAAGCTTTTCCCGAACCTACTTCTGTTTCCATGACCCAATATTATTTTCAGATTCCAAAAAAAATTAAAATTTCCGTACTTTTGAAGTGAAATTCATTAGTTATGGAAGAAACACCAAAATTTGCGGTTATTGGCGGGGGAAGTTGGGCCACTGCCATTGTAAAAATGTTATGTGAAAATGCGGAACAAGTAGTTTGGTACATGCGCAATTCCGTGGCTATCGAACACCTCAAAAAATATGGCCACAACCCAAATTACTTGAGTTCTGTAGAATTCGATATTTCCCAATTAAAACTTACCAATAATATCAACGAAGCTGTATCTGCCGCAGATTATTTGATTTTTGCGATCCCATCCGCTTTTTTGACCGGAGAATTGAAAAAACTCACCATTCCTTTAAAGAACAAAATTATTTTCAGTGCCATCAAAGGTATTGTTCCAGAAAGTAGTTTGATAGTGGGCGAACATTTCAATATTACATACCACGTTCCCTTTGAACACATCGGAGTCATTACCGGTCCGTGTCATGCTGAAGAAGTTGCGTTGGAGCGTTTGTCGTTTCTGACAATTGCATGCACCGAAGAAAAATATGCTAAAATCGTGGCCGAAGCTTTGGCCAATGACTATATCAAATGTAAAATCAGTGAAGATGTCACCGGAACAGAATATGCTGCCATGTTAAAAAACATATATGCCGTAGCGGCCGGAATCGCCCACGGATTGGGCTATGGCGATAATTTTCAGAGTGTGTTAATGAGTAATGCCATCCGCGAAATGGAACACTATATCAAAAAAACATATAAAATGAAACGGAACATCAATGATTCGGCTTATTTGGGCGATCTGTTGGTGACCGGCTATTCTTCTTTCAGCCGAAATCGGATGTTCGGAAATATGATCGGAAAAGGATATACGGTAAAAAGTGCCCAGTTGGAAATGAACATGATCGCAGAAGGTTATTATGCTGCCAAAAGTGCTTACCACATCAACAAGAACAAAGGGGAAAACAAAGCGAAAACGCCCATTATCAATACAGTTTACCGCATTTTGTACGAAGGCAAAAATCCGAAAAAGGAGTTTTTGAAACTCATAGAAAAATTGGATTGAGCATTTTCTTTTCGGAACAAAATCATTCTATGGCGCTAAATTCGATTTTCAAAAGGAAGCCTGTCTGTGCTCCGAATCCAATTGATTATAGGAGAATGTGTGGGAATGAATTTTGCCAAAGCTTCGAAATAAAATCAGCAACCAAGTATCCAAACGTTATTTTTACTTTTAAAGTTTTGGCAATTAAACTATTTTTTTTCGATACTGAATCTGTTCCATAGTCTGCGAAAGAAAGTTAACTTTGAATAATTTGTAACTATACTATGAAAATCAAAAGTCATGAAAACTTCGGAACTACAAGTTGACCTTATAAATAAAATCACGAGCATAACCGATGAAGTTAAGCTTCGAAAAATATTACAATTGCTTGAATATAAATATAATGAATCAGTTTTTGTAACCTCCGATGAGGATAAAAAGGCCATTACTGAAGCTATAAACCAAGTTGAAAAGGGGGAAACTTTCTCAAATAAAGAGGTTCAAAAAGAAATTCAAGAATGTCTGAAAAAATAATTTGGACCTTAAAAGCCATATAAATACTTCTTAATTTAATGTAAAAAGATTAAATCACGGATTTGAACTGCTTCAAAAAGCGAAGATCATTTTCATAAAACATGCGTATATCATTTATTTGATATAGCAACATGGCGATACGTTCAATACCCATTCCGAATGCAAATCCAGAATATTCATTCGGGTCAATTTTACAATTTTTCAGCACTTGTGGATCTACCATTCCACAGCCCATGATTTCCAACCAACCCGTTCCTTTGGTAATACGGTAGTCGGTTTCCGTTTTCAATCCCCAGTAAATATCTACCTCGGCGCTCGGTTCCGTGAACGGAAAATAGGAAGGTCGCAGCCGTATTTTCGATTTTCCGAAAAGTTGCTCGGTGAAATACAAAAGTGTTTGTTTCAAATCGGCAAAAGAAACGTCTTTATCGATATACAATCCTTCCACTTGATGAAAAATACAATGTGAGCGCGCAGAAATCGATTCGTTTCTAAAAACCCTTCCCGGAGAAATGGTCCGTATTGGTGGTTTTTTATTTTCCATATACCGCACTTGTACGCTGGACGTATGCGTGCGCAACAAAAGTTCTTTCGGATCGGTTTGCACAAAAAATGTGTCCTGCATATCTCGCGCGGGATGATGTTTGGGCAAATTCAACGCAGAAAAATTATGCCAATCGTCCTCGATTTCAGGCCCTTCCGAAACATTAAAACCGACATTTGAAAAAATTTCGATAATCTGGTTTTTAACGATCGAAATAGGATGTCGCGAGCCGATTTCCATTGGTTCGCCGGGGCGGGTCAAATCACCATATATTCGTTTTTCTTCTTGCGAATTTTCCAATGCTTCCTTTAAAAAAGCGACTTTCGCCTGAACTGCGGTTTTAAGTTCATTGATAGCTTGTCCGACGGCTTTCTTTTCTTCGTTTGGCACTTGTTTAAAATCTGCAAAAAAATCGTTCAGTACCCCTTTTTTTCCCAAGAAACGAATTCGTAATTGTTCTATTTCCTCCTCTGACGTGCTTTGAAAAGCTTCGATTTCAAACAGGTATTTTTTAATTTCTTCAATCATTTTCCGATTTTATATTTTTCTTCGGTTTGAATTCAAACTTCTATTTTGGCAGGTTCCTTTTTCTTTTTAAAAATCTTATGCGCCATTATGAGACAAAAAAAGTCACACAATATATTCCCTTTCTAAAAAGTACTGAACGATGGCTTCTTTCATCAACACAGATTGTTCCCCAGCTTTCAAAACCGGAAGCTGCTCCAAGATTTTGTAATGTGGCCAACCGTCGTCGTCAAAAGAGTCAAATTCGTAATATCCATAGAGTTCCAATAGCCGACATATCGCAATGTGCATCAAATCGAGCTTTTGATCTTTCTTAAATTTTCGATGCAATTGACCCAATTCTTGGACACCAACCATATAGATGATTGCATCCAAATCCATTAAATCTCCGTCCGCGAACTGATCTGATATTTTTTTCTGGAGCACTGTCCAACGTTCCTTTAAAACTTCATCCCTTGCCATGGCACAAAGATACATATTTCCATTCCAAAATCTGTGGATAGTATTCCATCAGGAGTGAATTTTGTTATCTTTGAAAAATGAACACAATTGACATTGTTCTTGGGGTTATCTTGCTTTTCGGCCTCATTCGCGGGCTTATGAAAGGCTTTTTTATAGAACTTGCTTCCTTGATCGCACTTATCGCTGGAATTTATATTGCGGTTCATTTTTCTTATATTCTTAAAGATTTTCTGCTCCCATATATTTCTTGGGAAGAAAAATACCTGCAATTATTGGCATTTGCCCTTACATTTATTATCGTTGTAATATTCATTTCACTTTTGGGAAGATTGCTCACCAAATTTTCGAGTCTTATTGCTTTGGGGTTGGTGAACAAATTATTAGGTGCAATTTTTGGATTTTTGAAAATGGCGTTTCTTTTAAGCATCGTAATTTTATTTTTCGAAAATATTAACCGCGATGGTGCCATTATAGAACCGGAACAAATTGAAATGTCAGTTCTTTACGGTCCCTTGGAAAATTTTGTGCCAATATTGCTGCCGAGTGTTTTGGAATTTGCCCATGAAAACGGAATTATAGAAAAAGAAAGCCTTTTTGGCCAATAATATTATCTATCGTAGAATATCACTTCTCCCGTGGCCACATCATACATTCCGCCCACGATTTTTATCTCCCCTTCTTTCTCCATTTGGTTCAGTATTTCACTTTCTTGCCGGATTTTCGCCATAGTAAGAAATACATTTTTTCGAGAAACTTCGTTCACAAATTCGAGGTTCTTGGAATTGCGCAGATTTTCTTCCTTTGGATCTTTGACCAAGGCAACGGCGGGTTTAATTTTTGCGACCAATTTGGTGAGATTTCCAAGTTTCACATCATCGCAAGCGCCTTTTATCGCCCCACAACCGGTATGCCCCAAAACCAATACTAGTTTTGCCCCGGCGAGTTTGGCCCCGAACTCCATACTTCCCAAAATATCCTCGTTCACAAAATTTCCGGCAATCCTGATACTGAAAATATCGCCCAATCCTTGGTCGAAAACAAGTTCTGCTGAAACCCGGGAATCGATGCAGCTCAAAATACTGGCAAAAGGAAATTGTCCTTCCCGCGTTTCGTTCACCTGGTTCAGTAAATTTCTGTTTGCTTTCAAATTATTTTGAAAACGAAGGTTTCCGTCTTTCAAAATTTCTAAGGATTTTTCGGCGGTGATCGTGCGTTGAGTTTCTTGCGTGTGTGTTTTCATCCTTGCTGATTTTTCGGGGGGAAATAAAATCCGCTATTTCCACAATGGGCCAAAAGTACTATTAAAACATAAAAAAAATTAATCTTGGAGAAAAATAAGTGCTTTTCAACCAAATTTTTTCAAAATGAATGTTTCACCATCAAAAACACCGTACGTAAAATGAGTGATCCAATCGCCCAAATTGAAATAAGTGGATTTATCGTTCAGTTTTATTTCCATCGGCAAGTGGCGGTGCCCAAACACAAAATAATCATAAGCTTTATTTTCGAGTTTACGTTTGGAATAAATTGCCAACCATTCCTTTTCTTCTCCCAAAAATCTCACATCATTATTCCCGGAAATCAATTTGTTTTTCACCGATAAATGCTTTCCAAGCGGAATGCCAATATCGGGGTGCAACCAGCGGTAAAGCCATTTGGAAAAGGAATTGGTGAAAACCTTTTTCATTCGTTTATAACCTTTGTCGCCAGGTCCCAAACCATCGCCATGACCGATGAAAAATAGTTTATCATTGAAAACAAATTCCTTTGGTTCATGGAAAACCGGAATTCCAAGTTCTTCCTCAAAGTATCCGTTCATCCACAAATCATGATTTCCTACAAAGAAAAAAACGGGAATACCGTTGTCGCGAATTTCTGCCAATTTCCCCAAAACACGAATGAATCCTTTGGGAACCGCATGCTTGTATTCGAACCAAAAATCGAATAAATCGCCCAAAAGGAAAATAGCAGCGGCATCTTTTTCTACCGTGTCCAGCCAGTCCAAAAACTTCCTTTCGCGAGGTTTGCTGACTTCGTTGGTAGGTGCGCCGAGGTGATTATCACTGGAAAAATAGATTTTCTTTCCCTTGGGGATTTCCATTTTGAAAAATATAAAATCCAAAGATAACCAAATAGAATCTTTTCGTAGGTTTTTGTCTAATTTTGCCCCAATCGAACTTCCAAAAACTTCGTGGAAGATTTCGGGTAAAAATGAACGAAATCCCGCTTTTCGACCAACTGGAATTTATTGAAAATCCCGTTTACGAACGTTTAATTTCTGATTTGCAAGAGCAGAAATTCTGTGTGATGGATAATTTTTTTGATTTGGGGGAAGTGGAAGAACTTCGAAATTCACTTCACGGAAAACATGCTCATTCCAAATTTAAAAAGGCGGCTATCGGCAGCAGAACAAACGAATCTGTGGAAAAGGAAATCCGTGGCGATTTTATCTTTTGGTTGAATGAAGGACAGGCCGAATCTTCGGAAAAGCGATTTTTTCTAAAAATAAATAATTTGGCCGACTACTTGAACCGTACTTGTTTTATGGGAATTTTATTCAAAGAATTCCATTATGCCATCTATCCAAAAGGTACTTTTTACAAGCGGCATTTGGACACTTTTCAAAATGATGATCGGCGAAAATTATCTTTTGTTTGTTATCTGAATGAACGCTAGAACCAGAAAAATGGCGGGGAATTAATACTTTATCTCCAGAAATCGGGAAAGGAAGACATCATAAAAATACTTCCAAAACCAGGAAGAGTAGTCGTTTTTGAAAGTCAGGTTTTGGAACACGAAGTGAAACCAGTTCTGGCCTCGGAACGGCTTAGTATAACGGGCTGGCTCAAAACACGCTAATCGACACTTTCTTTATTTTCCTTTCTGTGCACATAACGGGAATATCCAAAAACGACAATAAGGATGACGAGCACCCCGAGAATGTACCACCAATTTTCCCTGATGAAATATTCCAAAGAATATGCCCCAAATTGCTCTGCAGGTGGACTGGGCTTAGGATTAGGAATCTCCGAAGGTTGTTGAAAAATCATGCTTCTCTTTTGCTATAAAGGTACATAGAAACATGTGGAAGTATTGGCATTTTAAGAATATTTTGACTTGGTTAGATTTTAAAAGGTCGTGCCTTCTTGGAAATATTATTTTTCAATACGATTTTCATTTTGCCAAGATAGAAAGCAGGCGTGGAAATCTAATCTTTCGGTATAAAAATTAAATTTATTAATAGCTGAAAATATGGACAATTTTAGTATTTTTGCCGCGGTTCATCGAGCAAGATGGGGCATTAGCTCAGCTGGCTAGAGCGCTACGCTGGCAGTGTAGAGGTCATCGGTTCGACTCCGATATGCTCCACCAATATTTCAAAAGGCATCATGGACCTACAGCCACTCGTTTTCTCGGGTGGTTTTTTTATGTATGTTTTTTTACCTCTTTTTCCATAAATGGAATACTTGGATCACAGATTTCAATCATTAGTTTCTTGAGCTGTGCTTCAAACAAATCCATTATGCCGGCATCAACTCCTTCCAATTTGGTTTTGTCCCTAGAGTCCTTTTGGGTGTAAAAACCCATAAACCCTTTCTTTAAATTTTTAAAGCATATTATCCCGGCTTGGCATTCTTCTTCATGGTAATTATCGAAAAACAGATAAGCATAACACAAAACTTGAAAGGCTTTAGAATATTTATAATCTATAATAATTTCGTCCCAATCCTCGGCCCGAAGTTCAGTTGGCATCACCTTTCCTGTTTTGTAATCGATAATACGAATTTTATCTTTCACACGATCTATGCGATCTGTTTTTCCTTTCAAAAAAACGGGAAAATCCATTTCAGTACCAAAAGGGATTTCTGCCTTCATTTCTTTTTCGAGCGCAATAATCTCCACTTGGTTTCCGCCCAGGAATTTTTGTTCAGACCGCAAAAAATTATAGATATACCGTTTGGCAATTTCATATCCAATCAGGTTTTTCCCCGAAGTAATTTCTTCGGCATAATCCTGAAATTCCTTGCTCACCAAGTTTTCATATTTCTCCAAAAAAGTTGTCAAATGTTCCTCTGTTAGCGGATAAGATGCTTCGCCATTCTGAAGATATAGCTTTTCCAATGTGTTATGGACCACCGTTCCCAATGTATTCGCGGCAATAGTTTCTTCCACCTCCAACGTTTCCTTAATATCCAAAACATATCGAAAATAAAAATCCAACGGATTTCGAATATAGGTTAGTAAAGCAGAAGGCGAAAATCCGGTTAGGGCCAATGTTTTTAACTTTTGAATTACTTCGGGTGTTTTGGCGATAACTTTGAGCGTTTTTGCGGTTGACGGAACTTTGGGGACAATTGTTCGCTCCTTGATCGAATGAAACGGCTGTTTTTCGGTTTGCATTTGCAAGATAAACCTACTTTTTTCACCTCCATTCATGTTACCTGGAACAGAATTATAGAGAAAATAAACGTTCTTTGCCCGTTGCAATAATCGATAGAAATGGTATGCATAAACCGCATCTTTTTCAATATATGTTGGAAGTCCATATTGCCTTTTCAAATCGTATGGGATAAAAGATCCTCCGGTTTTCCCCGTGGGAAGCACCCCTTCATTGACCGAACTTATGATTACGGTTTCAAAATCCAATACACGGGTTTCAAGCATTCCCATCAACTGCAAACCGTTGAATGGCGAACCGCTAAAATCCAATGATTCTAACTGTAGGCTGTTTTGATAAATCGGATATAATGTTTTCACCGTTTTAATAGGAGTTTCATCGGAAAGTAGCGAAATCAATCTATTGAATAATTTATTGAACTGAAAAAGAGATTCATTCCGTATTGAATTTTCAGATTGTTTCAAAATGTGTGTCAATCTTTCCAATTGTTCCAAGAAAAACTTTGGCGCGCCAATATAATTCCCAAAGCAAATTTTTATAAGCTCTAAATGTTGTGGTTTTGAAAGATCCAATAATTCGCGCTCTTCCAAAAAAACCCGATTGTTCCTTCTGATATAACTGGAAATATCCCTGGAAGTTTTTCCCAGTACTGCAGCTATGGCAGGATGTTCCAAAATTTCCACAACTAGCTTATGATAAAATTGAGAGGAATTTCCACTGTGAATTTTAAAAATCAATTCAAATAAGGATCCGAGCGGAACTTTAGACAAAGGAATTCCCATGGTGATATTGACATCTGTAATGTTTTCCGGGAGGGAATTTAGCACTGGCAAGAGCAATCCTTCATCACCTAGAACAACCGCGGTATTTTCTAAATTCATTTTCGGAATTTCGGACAGGATAGCACCGATATGTTTTGCTTGACCGATATGTTTCGGCACTCCGATGATCTCTATGTTCTTGGGTTCCGGATAAATATCTGCCAGCCAAGAAAACTGGTTTTTTTCAGATGCAAAGTATGGCCATTCGGTATACTTCCTTAGAAAATAAGAGGCACTATGTTGATTGTCATCAAAGAAAACGCGATCGATATCCCAAAAAACATTTCCTCTTCCGGAATTTAAAATTGTTTGTAAAATCTTTTGTTCCGCGGCATTTAGCGCATTAAAACCAACAAAAACAAAATGTCCGGATTTTTTTGACAAAAAGGATTCAACTTTTTCGGATGCAAGACGATACTGTAGTCCTTGATAGCCAACTTTTTCTGCAATGAGCCTTGATTTCAAATCTGTATAATAAGCTGATAAACGATGCCAAAATCGAAGGTAATTCTTAACTAGGGGCGTTTGTTCGGGCTGTTTTGACCAATGATTCAGATCCTGAATGGAAGCCAAATAACCAAAAATAGAATCAGTATCAATTAGGAACCGGTCAATTTCATTGAAATCCTGCATTAATGTTTGCGACCAGCCATAAAAGGTTTCAAAATCTTCCCGTTCATTTTCGGGAGTTAATTTTTTATAAGTTTCATGAAATTTAAAAATTGCATTGGTCTGATCTAATGGCGCCAATTCGGATACTTCTTCCACAAATTCTTCAATACTGTATATCTTCGGGGAAAAAATGGTTTTATCCGAAATCTGGCTCAGATGCTGCACCATAAATCGTCCAGCACGTTTGCTTGGGAATACAAAATTGATATGATCTAAATTCGGATGAATCTCCAGCAAATTGTACACAACTTCTGAGATAAAACTTTTCATCCTTTTGCGATCTTCTCGAAAATACCAGTCGTTCTATTAATCAACATTTCCTTTTTGTATTAATATTCCCCTAAAATAGAAAAACGCCCCCAAATAGGGGGCGTTTTTCAACGATTTATTTTACTATTAATTAAGGTCTTTTCGGTTTGTTTTTCTCCAATGTAACCTCAACTCGACGGTTTTGTTGTCTTCCGTCCGCGGTTTTGTTTGTTGCAATTGGATATTCTTCGCCATAACCTTCAGACGTAATTTGATCAGCTCCAATTCCGTGTGCAACAATATAAGAACGTACGGAAGCTGCTCTTTCCTTAGAAAGTTTCTCGTTATATTTTGCACTACCACTACTGTCAGTATAACCGGCAATATGGAATGCGGCGTTGTCATATTCTTTCATAATATCTACGATAGCATCCAATGCTTCATTGGATTCTTTACGAATGGTCGCTTTGTTCAAGTCGAACAAAATGGTTTTAGAATATTGGTTCAACTGATTGATCACCTCAACAGTAACTTCTGGGCAACCATTGTTGGCTTTTGTTCCAGCAACATTAGGACATTGATCATCTTTATCCAATACACCATCGCCATCGGCATCTAGAAATGGACATCCATTATTGGAAGCAGGACCAGCTTCATTAGGACATTTGTCGTCTGCATCTTTAATACCATCGCCATCAGCATCTGGGCAACCGTTCATTGCAGCGGTACCGGCAACAGTAGGACAATCGTCGTCTGGATCGGCTACACCATCACCATCAGTATCTGGGCAACCATTAAATTCGGCTAAACCTGGTGTATTTGGGCAGTTATCTTCTGCATCGGTGATTCCGTCGCCGTCAGTATCTGGGCAGCCTTTGAATTCGGCCAAACCTGGAACCTCAGGGCAGGCATCGTCGCGATCGTAAATCCCATCACCATCGGTATCTTTTCCACCAAAGTTAAATTTTATTCCCACAGAATGTTGAAAGTGATCTTCCAAATAATCTTTAAAAGATGATTTATAGGTAGATTCCACATTTAAAGCGATGCGGTCTGTTAGCCAGAAATCAAACCCTAGGGTTCCATTTCCGGTTCCTGCGCCAATCTCATTTACCCAGGTATAACCACCACCAACTCCTAAATACGGATCGAACCAACCTGTGTTCAACAATTCGCCGAAACTGTATTTTACAATTCCGTCCACACCATAATAGGTAAGATCGTCGACATAAATATCACCCATTTTATCAATTCGGTTTATAGATCCGGAAACGCCTACCACCAAACCATTTCCAATATAGCGGCTAACGCCTATTTTGGAAATAGATGGTATAATGTTCCAGTGATCTTGTGCGTTGAAATATTCACCGAACATATTCTCGCTTTGAGCGAATCCTTCTCCGGCCGGACCTCCTCCAACAGGATAGAAATCCACGGCGTTAACGCCAATACTGATTGCCCATGGATTGTTCTCATTTTGAGCTTGGACCGTGGTCAAGCCAAAAAAGAACAGTAGGGCTACTAAAAATCTGCTAAGATGTTTCATGTTCAAAGGTTCTGATTTAAATGTTATAAGAGCAAATGTAAGTTGTTAATATTCATTGCCAAAAATAAAATTACTAAAGTTTTCTTAACAAAAAATTTCAGTAAGATGAAAATAGCCCTTTAAATTATGGAAAGTTCCTGTCCTACCTTGGTAAAAGCAGCGATAGCCTTGTCCAAATGTTCTTTTGTATGTGCTGCCGAAAGCTGCACCCGGATGCGCGCTTTGCCCTTTGGAACCACCGGGAAAAAGAATCCGATTACGTAAATTCCTTCTTTCAACAAAAGATTCGCCATTTTCTGCGATAGTTTTGCATCATACAACATAACGGGAACTATTGCCGATTCTCCTTCTATAATATCGAAACCAACTTTTTTTATTCCGTTTTTGAAATAGCGCATATTTTCGTTCAGTTTATCCTTCAACTCAGTATTGCGCGATAAAATTTCAAAAACTTTTAGCGAGGCGCCAACAATAGCGGGCATAAGGGAATTAGAAAATAAATAAGGACGGGAACGTTGACGCAAAAGTTCAATGACTTCCTTTTTCCCAGTGGTATATCCTCCCATCGCTCCGCCCAAAGCTTTTCCTAAGGTGCCGGTGATGATGTCGATACGTCCCATCACCTGTTTCGCTTCCAACGTGCCTATTCCTGAATTTCCAATGAATCCGGTGGCATGACATTCATCTATCATTACCAAGGCGTCATGTTTTTCTGCCAGATCACAAATTTTATCCAAAGGCGCCAACAAGCCGTCCATTGAAAACACGCCATCCGTCACAATAATTTTGAAACGCGCTCCATTCTTGTCGGCGGCGATCAATTGTTCTTCCAGGTCGGCCATATCACTATTTTGGTAGCGATATCTTGCCGCTTTGCACAAGCGTACCCCATCAATAATGGACGCATGGTTCAAAGAATCGGAGATAATGGCGTCCTTTTCGGTGAACAAAGGTTCAAAAACCCCACCGTTTGCGTCGAAACATGCGGCATATAGAATGGTATCTTCGGTTTGATAGAAATCGGCGATTTTGTGCTCCAGTTCTTTGTGAATATCTTGCGTGCCGCATATAAACCGAACGCTGGACATTCCATATCCATGGGAATCCATGGCGTCTTTGGCCGCTTGAATCACTTCGGGATGCGAGGAAAGACCGAGGTAATTATTGGCACAAAAATTAATAACTTCTTGGCCAGTGGAAATTTTTATTTCTGCATCTTGTGGCGAAACGATGATCCGCTCTTCCTTGAAAAGCCCTTCTTCCTTTATATTAGCAATTTCTTCTTGAAGATGATTTTTTAATTTTTCTGAATACATAATTTTGATTTTAAGCGCTAAGCAATCGATCTAGGCTTTTGACCTCACTCTGGTACAAAACTAAACAATCTTAAGCTTTACTTTATCATTTACATAGACCAATAATTTCTCTGAAATCGTATATCCCATATTTCCAACGGCTTGCGCATATCGTTGTATTTGTATTTTGTGCGCCGGAAGTGGCGACCCGGTTTTATAGTCAATAATCGTTGCTTTCCCTTCATGAATATTTATCCGATCGGGTCTCAAAATTTCCCCATTATCTAGAATTTCCCTTTCATTATAATACGTTGCTTCCGGCGTGAAGAATTTTTCCAAATAGGGATGGCATATAATTTCATTAGTGATCGTTCGAAAAGCATCCAGTTCATCTTGACCGAAAAGTCCGATCAAAACCGCTTTTTTAAGTGCATTTTCAACTTCTGACCGCGTGCCGATATAACTCATAATTTCATGCAGAATATTTCCAAAAGCAATTGTTTCTTCCTGATGGCTTCCCCATAAAGACCCCGAAGTGGTCACAAGGTTCAAGTTATGTGAAGAAGGTGAGGTGGAAATGAATTTTTCATTCAATTCAGATGTTTCCATTTCTGGTGAAGAAACCGGATTCGGCAAAAATTCCCCAAAATCATAACTCAAAACCGAATCGTCCCAACGACCCAAACTGTTCAAGAAATCTATAAAGAAGAGTGGAAATTTATTTATTTTCCCCTCTAATTTTTTCGATGGAAGGTATTCTGAAATAATATATAATTGCTGTTCCGCCCGCGTACAAGCCACATATAATAAATTCAGATTATCCAATTCTTTTTGTAAAAGCAAGGTCTGAAATTCGGCGGAAGCATTTTCGCCAAAATCCAATAGTTTTCTGCTGGCTTTTACAAACGCTACTGGAATATCGTTTAAAGGCGGTTCCAACGTAATCCAACAACTGTCCATTTTAATGTCATCGATGGTTTCGTCGGCGAAAGGATAAATCACGATCGGAAATTCCAATCCTTTTGCCCGATGAATGGTCATTATTTGGACGGCATCTTCCCCCATAGGAACCACGATACTCTGTTTGCTTTTGTTCTTTTCCCAATGCTCCAAAAATCCAGGAATACCGCCTTGCGCACTTTGAGAGTAATCGAACACGAAGTCGAGAAAAAATTGAATATAGGCATTTGAGGTTTCTACCAACCTCAAACTTCGAAGAATATATTCCACCGCATTATATAAAGGAAGACCATCAAATAGCGTGGAATCAAAATAAAATCCAAATTTTTCCAAGTAAGCAAAAAATTCAGGGCCACAAAGTCCCAAACCCTCCGAAATAAAATGATGTTGTTCCGCTTCAGGTGAGGAAAAATCCCATAAAAAATAAAGCAATTCTGCTTTTAACTCTTTATTTTCCGGATTTAGGGAGGAAGCAAGCAGATTGGCAACAAACCTGACTTCCGGCGATCGTTCGATCAGTAAGGTTTCGGAAGATATTATGGGAATTCCATTTTCATTCAAAAAATTGGCGATTGCAATTCCTTGGTTTTGTTTCCGCACTAAAATGCAAATATCCTTTTTGGCGTAATCATTCGCTTCCAAGTTTCGAATAATTTCCAACGTCTTTTCTGGATAAAAAAATTCCTTTTCTTCTTTATTTTTTGCTTCCACAAAGGAAATATTCACATAGCCGGGTGCTTCGTGGATACTTTTTTGGGTGGCATTTTCATATAAATTGCGATGGGCTTCCAGACCTAAATACTGGGCGATATATCCGAAAAACGCATTGTTGAAATGAACAATTTCACGATTACTGCGATAATTCGCGCCAAGTACTTCAGATTTTGGAAAGGTTGAAAACGGACTTCCGCCGGCACAAAGCTGCATAAATTGTTCGGCTTTTCCACCGCGCCAGCGATAAATGGCTTGTTTGGCGTCGCCTACCAAAGTCAATGTTCCGTGGCCATTACTTTCATCGTGGGCACTGAGTGAATTGTCAATCAAAGGAATCAAGTTTTCCCATTGCAGTTGCGAAGTATCTTGAAATTCATCAATAAAATAATCGCGGTAGCGGTCGCCCAAACGTTCGTAAATAAACGGAACTGGCTGATTTTTCACACTGGCGCCTATGGTTTTGTTGAAATCTGAAATAAGGACCAAGTTTCGTTCGTCCTTTATTTGCATCACTTCTTGCTGAATGCTGTTCAACAAAGAAAGCTGTGTCAAATTTTTCCTGATTTCCTGACAGAAACCATGCTGCAAAACCAGATTTTTACTTTCTGAAAACAATGCGGCAATTTCTGGTTGCAAATTATCAATACAGGCTTTTTTGTCTTCGGAAATGCGCCCTGGATATAGCTTTGTTTCCGCAATGGTATCTTGCCATTTTGCGCCAAAGAGGTTTTCAAAGTTCTTCTTCTGAAGTTTTAAAAAATATTTTGGCAGATATCCTCCCGAGAAATCGGTATGTTGAAGATCATTTTCTACTAAAAGATTAAAAAATTCTTCGGTAAGCGCAAGGACTTTTTGCTCCAGTGCAAGCATTTCATTTTTCAATTTCCGCGAAAAAGCCCTGAAATCTGCCAAGTTTTTTTCTTGTAGTTTTTCTAAGTAAAAATAGTTGTTCTCATTGACCAAGAGTTTGGCGATGGAATATAAATCGCGGGAGATATCCCAACTTTTGTCATCGTCAGCTTTGGAAATCGCATAATTTACCAAGACGCTTGTAAGTTCTTGGTCTTCCCCGGCGCGTGCAATAACCCGATCTACAGCTTCATTCAGAATGTCAACCACATCCAGCTCCACTTCAAAATTGGTAGAAAGCCCCAAATCTTTGGCAAAGGTCCGCAGCACACGATTCGTAAAGGCGTCGATAGTGGAAACTTCAAAACCGGCATAATTATGCACCATACTTTTCAGTATTTTTTTCGATTTTTCCGTGATTTCATTTTCTGAAAGCTTGGTTTCAGCCATAACGGCCCTGAGCAAAGCCCGATTCCTTTCTGGTATTTCAGGTCGGGAAAATGCCATCAAATTTTGGACGATCCTATTTTTCATTTCGGCCACGGCTTTGTTGGTGAACGTAATGGCCAGGATATTCCGGTAAGCATCATTCCGCTTGGCGTTGAAAAGAAGGGAAAGATAAATTTTCACCAGCGCGAAGGTTTTCCCGGAACCGGCAGATGCGTTATATACGACAAAAGGGGCAAGATTTTCCAACTGTAAAATTTTTACTAAGATAGGGAAAAAGTTGGCAGTGGGCAGTTGCAGTTTGCAGTCTCCTCGATACATTTTGTTTGCGTTTTCTGACGCAAACAAAACACTCGAAGTGACGTTGATTTTTTGTCACACTGAGCCCCGAGTGCTCGGGATCGAAGTGATGGACATGAAAAATTTGGACCCAATGGTGCACTGAGCCATTTCTAATTAACCAATAAATTGATGAGGAATTCAATAGACCCTGAAACAAGTTCAGGGTGACAACTTTACCTTTTATTCTGTGGCAATGCTATAACCTTTAATACTGTCATGCTGAACTTGTTTCAGCATCTTGACGCACATCCATCAAATCTCAATTTACGTCATTATCGCCGCTTGAAAGAAATTTTCTTAGGTCTCAGACTTGCCATGGAGTTTTAAGGATATTATAACAAAGGAAAGGAGGGAATTGTTTGTAGTTTGATTAATTTTGGAAAACAAATTTTTAATAACCATTTAAAAAATAAACATTATGTCATTTGAACTCCCAAAATTGCCTTATGCGTTCGATGCATTGGAACCAAATATCGATGCGCGAACCATGGAAATACACCACGACAAACACCATGCTGGTTACACCTCTAAACTCAATGCCGCAATTGAGGGCACTAACATGGACAACAAGAAAATCACCGAACTTTTAAAGAATATGGACATGTCCAATAAAGCGGTGCGGAACAATGGTGGTGGATTTTACAATCACAGTTTGTTCTGGAAAGTAATGTCCCCAAAAGGGGGCGGAAAACCTTCGGGTGATTTGGCAAAAGCCATTGACAGTGCTTTTGGCTCTTTCGAATCTTTTAAAGATGCTTTCAGCAAAGCTGCCGCAACCCAGTTTGGTTCTGGTTGGGCTTGGCTTTGCGTACATTCTAACGGAAAACTGGAAATTTGTTCTACCCCAAACCAAGACAATCCATTAATGCCGGACACCGGCTGTGGCGGAACCCCAATTTTGGGATTGGATGTGTGGGAACACGCTTATTATTTACATTATCAAAACAAACGACCCGATTATATTGACGCTTTTTTCAA
>JBDNFD010000154.1:0-6641 GCA_041689995.1 Flavobacteriaceae bacterium
ATTTATTTATTCATAATGAGGATCATTCACCTCTTCATAAACCAAAACAATACATCCATAATAATCTTGTTCCGAAAAGTAAACCACGCCCCCATCATTTAGTTTGCTCAATTTGAAATCATCGGCACCGTTCAATATAAGCACATCTTTGGTGGCACTATTCTTCCATTCCCAAGTTTTCCCTTGATCGATTATTTCACTATCTAATTCATATTTATAAATAATCCTACCGTCATTGGTCCAGGCAATGTAGTAGTCATTTTGAAGAATTTGCGCATTCTCCGGGCACTCGTCGGACATAATTTCCCCCTTTTTGTATTTCCACCATCTTTGAGATTCATTGGTGTTATTCGTGCCTTTAGATTCTCCATCCACCATATCAAAGCCGGTGAGCACTTCATTTCTTTGGTCAACGGGAACAATAATCCCCGTGGGGACCCCGTCTGGAGCTATTCCCGTTTCTCCACCACCTCCACCTTTGTCATCGTCTTTTGAACATCCAACAGCAAAAATGGCGATTGACATTAACATTAAAATTAGTCTTGCTTTTTTCATCTCTAAATAGATTTTGATTCTGTACAAAATTATCCGTCATAAGAGAAAAAACCAATACCTACTTTGAGGTATATTTCCTATTAGCCTTGGGAAAAGCAGATAATAACCTATTTTTGGAAACAGATTTTTGGATTTAACCATTTTCGTTTCTGCCGTTTTCGTAAATTAATTTTGCCGTTTTGAAACTGGCACCAATTCCACCGAGTTTCTTTTCCAGTTCATAATAATCCAAAAAAATACGTTCGCGTTCTTCATTATTCAAGATTTTTTGAAGTTCTATTTTTAGATTTTTTACGTTGAATTCTTCCTGTATCAGCTCCTTTACAACCTCTCGATCCATGATTAAATTCACCAAAGAAATAAAATCCAGACGAACGATACGTTTCGCTATTTGGTATGAAATTGCACTTCCTTTATAGCAAACCACTTGGGGCACTTTCAACAAGGCAGCCTCTATAGTTGCCGTGCCGGAAGTAACCAATGCAGCCGTGGAAAAACTCAACAGTTCATAGGTTTTTCCCATTGTCAGAAAAACATTTTTCTTTTGGATAAAAGATTGGTAAAATTCAAAATCCTGGCTTGGCGCACCGGCAATGACGAACTGATAACCCGAAAAATCACCCGTTAAAGCCAACATAGTGTCCAACATTTTAGAAATTTCTTGTTTCCGACTTCCGGGTAATAAAGCGATGATAGGTCTTTCATCCAAATTATGCTCTTTGATAAAAGTATCTAAATCTGACTTTTCGTGTTCCGCCAAGGCGTCAATTAAAGGATGCCCGACAAAATGTACTTTAAAATCATGTTTTCCTTCATAAAAATCTTTTTCAAAAGGAAGGATGACATATAAATGATCTACATCGCGTTTGATGGTTTTGATCCGGTTTTCTTTCCAAGCCCAAATTTGCGGTGAAATATAATAATGTGTTTTATATCCTTTTGATTTTGCCCATTTGGCTATCTTCAAATTGAAGCCAGGATAATCCACAAAAATCAGGACATCAGGTTTGTAATTTTCGATGTCTTTCTTACAAAATGAAAGATTTTTTAAAATTTTCCGCAAGTTGAAAAGCACTTCCACAAAACCCATGAAAGCAAGGTCACGATAATGTTTTACCATCGTTCCGCCCACGGCCCGCATCAGATCGCCTCCCCAAAATCGAAATTCCGCTTCCGGATCGATTTGCTTCAAAGCTTTCATCAAATTTGAGGCATGCAAATCGCCGGAAGCTTCGCCAGCAATGATGTAGTATTTCATATTTGCCGATATTTTAGCACCGAATTTAGTGGTGTTTTTAATTATCTTCTTTCCTGCAAGATCTTTAAAAGGTCTTTAATTTTATACCTACAAGGTTTTGAAAACCTTGCAGGAAAGTTTTGGAAATCTTTGCAAGGAACGTTATTGATACGTTTCGTTTTTGAAAAGGATTTCGCCTCGAGGGAAAAACGTCATTCCTATAAAAATTTAGTAATAAGAATCACGATCACAGCTAACAAGCTGGCGATTACTACTCCTCGGACCCGGTACAATTGGTTCTTTTTCAGAAATACAAAAAAGGGCAAAAAATTCAGGATCGCACCTAAAGCGATAAGACTACCAATAAATCCTTGTTTCATTGCTGCCGAAAGGGTTGCTTCCAGTGAATATTCCGAAAAAAAGGTGATATAGAAAAACATTCCTGCGAGATTGGCAACCAATCCCACCAAAAAACCAATGGAAACTTCTTTGGCGATCATAATTCCCAGGAATTTAATTCTTGAATTACATGATGCGCCGTCAAATCGAACTGTACGGGAACCACTGAAACATATCCGTTTTCCAAAGCCCATTCATCCGTGTCATCACCTTTGTCTTCATTGATAAACTCTCCCGTTAACCAATAATAATCTCGTCCTTGAGGATTAGTACGCTTATCAAATTTTTCCGCCCAATGCGCCATTGCTTGTCGACAAATTTTAATTCCTTTAATTTTATTCTCAGGCAAATTAGGGATATTTACATTCAACACAACACCTTTTGGAAGTCCGTGCTTCAAAACAGATTGAGCAATTTCTTTTACGAATTCCATGCTCGGTTCCAAATTTGCCGTTAGGGAATAGTCCAAAAAGGAAAAACCGATTGCAGGAATTCCTTCAACTCCGGCTTCCACTGCGGCGCTCATCGTACCGGAATAAATTACATTGATAGAAGAATTGGAGCCGTGATTTATTCCGCTGACACAAAGATCAGGTTTTCGTTCCAATATTTCTTGGGTAGCAATTTTCACACAATCCACCGGCGTGCCAGAACAACTAAATTCCTTGTGTTTGTCGCTCTTCTTTAAGACCACCGGATCGCAATACAAATTATCATTCAGGGTAATAGCGTGTCCCATGCCACTTTGCGGACTATCAGGCGCCACAACCACAACATCTCCCAAGGTTTTCATTATTTTTATTAACTTTCGGATTCCTGGAGCAGTTATCCCATCATCATTGGTCACCAGAATGAGCGGATTTTCTTTTGGCATTCGTTTTTGCTTCAAAATTACACAATAATCACAATAAAAAAATTATTTATAGGTTTAACAAACTATTATTAAGATAATCCTTTCTTGGCACAATTTTTAATGTATTTTGGCGGAAAAATTTCAATGAATTTATTCAAATATATGAAAAGGAATTATAAAGTTTTATTACTGGGGCTTTTATTGGCAACGGCTTCATGCAGTTTTACAACAAAAAAATTCAACCCTGATCCTGATTCGGACAAGGACAAAGTACTGATTGAACTTATATCGTTCGTCCTTGAACGCGGACATTATTCCCCAAAGGCTTTAGATGATTCTTTTTCCGAAAAAGTTTATGATTCTTATGTCAAAAGCTTGGATCCTTTAAAAAGGTATTTTCTGGCTAGCGATATTGAAGAATTTTCAACATATAAAACCAAAATCGACGATGAGATCCGCGAAGGAAATGTGGATTTTTTCAATCTGACTTTCGACCGGTTGCAACAACGTACGGCTGAAATCAAAGGAATTTACAAAGATATTCTTTCCCAACCTTATGATTTTTCAAAAGAAGATGAAATCGTCACGGATTATGAAAAAGTGCCTTACGCAAAAAACAAAAAAGAACTAAAAGAGCGTTGGAGAAAACAATTGAAATTTTCGACCATTTCCACTTATTATGAGAAACAGGAAGACCAGAAGTTACTTTCGGAAAAAACAGACACATTGACGTTAAAATCCGACGCGCAACTGGAAGTTGAAGCACGAAAAACTATCTTAAATTCCATAGTGGAATATTTCAATTATACCGACGATTTGGAGCGAAAAGATTGGTTTTCGCTCTATTTGAATTCCATAGTGATGGAGTTTGACCCGCATACCTCTTATTTTGCACCACAGGACAAAGACCGGTTCGACATCGAAATGTCCGGAAGTTTAGAAGGCATTGGTGCGCGTTTGCAGAAAAAAGATGATAATGTCACCGTGATCGAAATTATTTCTGGTGGTCCTGCTTGGAAAAATGAAGAACTTGAAGTAGGCGACCAAATCCGTGCCGTGAAACAAGAAAAGGAGGATAAACCCGTCAATATTATTGGCATGCGTTTAGATGATGCCGTGGATTTAATCAAAGGTCCCAAAGGAACAGTCGTCACACTAACGGTAAAAAAAGTAGATGGCACCATCGAAGATATCGAACTTACCAGAGATGTGGTAGTGCTTCAAGACACCTATGCCAAATCGTCCATGATCAATAAAAATGGAAGTGTTTACGGTATTATCGATTTGCCCCGGTTTTATTTTGATATGCAAGATTACGACAAACGCAATGCCGCATCTGATGTAAAAAAAGAAATCGGAAGATTAAAAGAACAAGGAATGGATGGTTTGGTGATCGATCTTCGCGGAAATGGCGGCGGATCATTGGCCACAGTGGTCGATATTGCCGGAATGTTCATAAAAGACGGGCCGGTTGTGCAAGTACGCTCCGGCGAAGGTGAAGTAGAAGTTTTGAAAGACCGTAATGATGAAATTTTATGGGACGGCCCGCTGGTGATTTTAGTGAACGAACTTTCGGCTTCGGCATCTGAAATTTTGGCCGCCGCAATGCAAGATTATAAGCGGGCAATTATTATCGGTAGCGAGCAAACATACGGAAAAGGAACGGTTCAAAATGTGGTCGATCTAAACCGTTGGATGAGGAACAGCGATCTGGGAGATATGGGAGCTTTAAAACTTACCACCCAAAAATTTTACCGCATTAATGGTGGTTCCACACAACTGCGGGGCGTTCACAGCGATGTTGTGGTGCCCGACCGATACAGCTATATAGATATAGGGGAAAGAGAAATGGAAAGCCCTTTACCTTGGGACAAAATTGAACCCGCAAATTATACGGTTTGGAAAGGATATATCGATTACGACAACACCATTGAACAAAGCAAAGAACGTATGGCCAAAAATAAACTCCTGGCACTGATCGACGAAAATGCAAAATGGATCAAGAAGCAACAAGATATCGAAACCTATCCGTTGCAATATAAAGAATATGTCGTCCAAGTGGAACGGAATAAAAAGGAAGCCAGTAAGTTCGATACCATTTCGGAATATCAAACCGATTTAACGTACACTTCCTTACCCTACGAAAAAGAAATGTTCGCACAAGATTCCACTTTGTCCGAAAAACGGGAACGCTGGCATGAAAGTCTGAGCAAAGATGTATATATGGAAGAAGCCATTCACGTCTTGCAAGATTTGGGAAATGACAGCATTGCAAAAACAAAAGTGGTGAAAGTAGAAAAAACGAAGATGATGGATGAAAAATAAATCCACATCGCCAGCTCATCTAACGCTTCAAAGGTTTAAACAAAACTTTTGGGGCGTTTTGAGTTTTTGGTTTTTGGTACTTTGTGCGTTTATTGCCGTATTCGCTTATGTACTGGCACCAGATGGCACTAGGTTTGCAAATCAGATGCACTTATCCATTCATTCCAAACCGCCAGGATTTCAAGTAAAAATTTTGAACGTACCGCCACAAATCAAGAAAGAAGAACCCTTTTTGGAAAAGATTTTCTTTGGAAAGGAAAATAGCGGAAATGAAATTATCATCGATTCCCTGCACTTTTCCAAAAATGAATTGATTGCGACCCTACATTCGGAAGGAGAAAATCAAGGACTGCCGAAAATTATTCCATTAGAATTTTACCCAACAGGAATAACCCATGCCGAACTTCGGAGAAAATTTGTACATCAAAGAACCTTCCTGCTGGGCACCGATAAATATGGACGCGACATGCTTAGCCGAATGTTGGTCGGAATCCGGATTTCTTTGTCCATTGGTTTTGTGGCAGTTTTTATTTCTTTGATCATCGGGATTAGTCTAGGCGCGATTGCCGGTTTTTACGGTGGAAAAATCGATGCCGCTATCATGTGGCTCATCAATGTCACCTGGTCCATTCCCACACTTTTGTTGGTGATTGCCATAACCTTGGCCCTGGGAAAAGGTTTTTGGCAAGTATTCATAGCCGTAGGATTGACCATGTGGGTGGAAGTCGCAAGAGTTGTGCGCGGACAGGTTCTTAGCGTAAAAAAAATGCAGTACGTAACGGCAGCAAGAGCTTTGGGATATAAAAACGGACGTATTATCACCAAACATATTCTTCCAAATATTATGGCACCGGTTATCGTGATTTCGGCTGCAAATTTTGCAGCTGCAATCTTGATAGAAAGTGGGTTGAGCTTTTTAGGTATTGGCGCACAACCGCCAATTCCGAGTTGGGGCTCGATGATCCAAGACCATTACAGTTATATTATCTTGGGAAAAGCTTACTTGGCAATCATTCCAGGGTTGGCAATCATGGCTTTGGTCATGGCATTTATGCTGATAGGAAATGCCCTTCGTGACGCGATGGACGTCAAAACCTAAATCTTCATCTTTTGAAAGATTTATGTTTTCAAATTATTGTTGTCCGATAAAACCCAAATATAAACAATAATGACCTGTACAGTCCAGTAAAACCGTCCTGAAAGTTAAATTGAAAAACAGTAAGCCCCCCGTAATTGTCAGGTTTCAAAATTAAGTTTTGGGTGCTCGTATGG
>JBDNFD010000155.1:0-4972 GCA_041689995.1 Flavobacteriaceae bacterium
GCCAAATGGGGTAACTTTGTCTGTGCTTGTTTTTATCATACACCTAAATAGGTGAAAAATAGCACGTCCCGCGCAGTGCGCGGGGCTTATTTATCACAAGGTTTTCAACAATTTAGAACAGGTTTACTTGCGGATATAAGGATATGATAGAATCTTCCGGAAAGAACGAATGTGAATAAATATTCTTGGCTATAGTTTAGTTTAGCTATGGTATTTAGTATTCTTTCATAAGTCCCATCCCCAACCCTTCCCCGAGGGAAGGGAGCTGATTCGGAAACCAATTTGAAATGGTTTTAATATCAAAATAAGCTGTTTCTAGTCAACAGTTTAAAAAACAACGCTTTATTAAACTAGAGCCATATTCTTTAATATAAATTCATCTTTCGATAATTTCAGAATGGGAAATTTAGATTCATTTAAAGAAATTGAATCTCCTCCTACAAAAGAAAACATATTCTTATCTATATTGTCTCCATTGTCTAAAACTTTAAGCTCTTTAGACCTTGAGTTGTATAAATACCTAAAATATTCGCTATCATCGGTAAAATACCAAAGAGTGAGCCATTTATTAGTAGGATTTTTATTCTTTAAGTCTATATACCAAAATTTGGCTTTATTATTTGTTAAATAGTAAGCTTTATTGTCTTTAAAATTATTTTCACAAGACAGCATAAGAATAAAAATTAGTACCATTGATGTTTTCATATTTTAGCTGGTTCTAACTGTGTCACAGGTGTTACTTTATTTGTGTTCTGATTATAGTTTAACTGAATACCAAAAGGAACAGCGTTAAATTCCTTAACTCAATATGCAGTATTCAATATCCATTATTCAATCAAAAACGCTCACCCATTCACAGCCTCAACCGTTTCCACGCGCCCTTGCAACATTTCCTTCAACATGGTTTCGATTCCGGATTTTAAGGTGAGGGTGGAAGAAGGACAACCACTGCACGCTCCTTGCAAAATCACCCGAACGGTTTTGCTTTCCGGATCGTAAGAGCTGAAAACAATATTCCCGCCATCGCTCGCCACCGCTGGTTTCACATACTCTTCGAGGATGGAAATAATTTCCTTGGAAGTTGCGTCCAAATTTTCAACTTGAGCTTTATTTTCCTCACTTGATGAAACCTTTTTTGTGGGACTTACAGGAATTGTTTCATCGATGACCGGTTTTCCCGCTTCCAAATAACTTCGGATGAATTCCCGTAATTCATGGTCAATTTCATGCCATTCCACAAATTCGTGTTTGGTGACCGAGATAAAATTTTCATCAAAAAATAATTCCTTTACAAACGGAAACTGAAACAAAGCTTGTGCCATCGGGGAATGTTTTGCTTCCGAAGAATCTTTTAATTCCGTGGTGCCAATTACTAATTTCTTATTTACCACAAATTTCAGAACCGCCGGATTTGGGGTGCTTTCCGCATAAACGCTCGTCGCAATTTTTTGTGGTTTTGCCTGCGCTTGCAAGAAAATTGGTCCGCCGTTGTTCAAATAATCCGAAATTTGATCGGCCGTTTCTTGCTGAACATCTTTCCATTCCACCATATCATATTTTTGAATGGCCACAAAATTTTGTGCGATATATACGGTTTTCACGAAAGGCAAGTAAAATAATTGTTGCGCCAGCGGGGAATTAGAGGCTTCATCGATATTTGCAAACTCGAAGCTTTCATGTTCTGTCAGGAACCGATTTGCTACAAATTGAACAATAGTCGGATTGGTGGAGGGTTTTATATCAATTTTATAAGAATTCATGATGTTTGAAATTTTCGACGAAAATACGAAAGAAAAAGGGTGAATTGCATATATTTACGCCCGTGATTTAGAAATGACGGACGGAACCTGTCCTTGAAATTAGTCGAAATAAATAGGTTCACAGAAATATTTTACCCACATGCGCAGGTAGGTAAATCAGCATTTAGGTTGTTCTATTGGTATGTTTTAATACAGAAGCCCCCTTCAATATGAAAAATTTTTTACTCTTCCTTCTTTTTATTTTCCCACTTCTTTCCTCTGCTCAGGATATTGAGATGCAAAATGGGGATTTCTCCCAATGCGTTGGAAATTTATATGATTCTGGCGGAATTGACGGAAATTATGCCAATAATGAAAATCTTACCATCACTATTTGCCCTGATGTTGCCGGGAATTTTACCAGCCTGAATTTTATCGATTTTGCCACAGATTCCGTGGATGATGTTTTGAAAATCTACAATGCCGACACGGCCGATCCTGCTTTTTTGATCGGTGAATTCAGTGTGGATGATGTTCCGGGGATTATTATGGCAACTACCGAAAACCCGGCTGCTACCGGTTGTTTGACCTTGGTTTTTGAATCGGATGATACTGGAACGGCGGCAGGATGGGAAGCCGAAATTTCTTGTAGCATTTTCATGGAGCAGGATTTTAACAATGAGCTTTTTACTCAATGCGTTGGAAATTTATATGATTCTGGCGGAATTGACGGGGATTATGCTGACAATGAAGATTTTACCATAACCATCTGCCCTGATGTTGCCGGGAATTTCACCAGCCTGAATTTCACCGATTTTGCCACAGATTCCGTGGATGATATTTTGAAAATCTACAATGCCGACACGGCCGATCCTGCTTTTTTGATCGGTGAATTCAGTGTGGACGATGTTCCGGGGATTATCAGGGCAACTACCGAGAATCCTGCGGCAACCGGATGTTTGACCTTGGTTTTTGAATCGGATGATACTGGAACGGCGGCAGGATGGGAAGCCGAAATTTCTTGTGTTGACAATTCCATCTTTATGGGACAAACCAGTAATAATGGTACATTTTATCAATGTGCTGGTGAATTTTATGATAACGGTGGGCCAACAGGAATCTATACTGATAATGGAGGAACACAAGTAATAACCATTTGTTCCGATGATCCGGATTTAATAACGCAAGTGGAATTTCTTAGTTTTTTAATGGCTGCAGGTCCTCCAGGAGGTCCCGATTATTTGAATATTTACGATGGTAATTCTACGGCTGCACCTTTAATTGGCAGCTATACAGGAAATAGCCTTGCCGGTGATGTGATTTTTGCTTCCCCAGAAAATGTTTCGGGTTGCCTTACTTTTGAATTTGAACCGAATGGCACTTTTTCACCTTTAGCAGGTTGGATTGCCGAAATTACTTGTAGGGAACCTTGTCAACTTATTGAACCGGAAATTGTGAGCGTTACCCCATCAGCTCCTTTTGGACCAACTGGATATGAAGTCGCGGTACTTCAAGAAATAACTTTTGTTGCCACGGCCGAATTTGAAGAAGAATCTGAAGGTGCTACCTACGAATGGGATTTTGGAGATGGTGATAGTGACACAGGTGAAACCGTTACCCATGAATACGATTCCATTGGTTTAAACACCGTTACCCTGACGATTACCGCAACAGATGGATGTTTTGTGGAAGTGGAATTTCCGGTGAATGTGGTTTTCAATGCGATTACGGTAGATCCGAATTATACGGTTCAGGAATTGATAGAGGACGTTTTGATCGATAGTCCTTGTGCTCAGATTTCGAATATTACCGCGAGCGCTGGACCAGGCAATCAAGGACTTGCTTATTTTGATGGAAATAACTCTTCTTTTCCTATTTCTGCAGGTGTGTTGATGGTTACGGGAAATACGGCAACTGTACCTGGACCCGAAACAGGTATTCAGTCGAGTGGGGCTTGGGCTGGAGATGCTGATTTGTTAGCGATTGCCCAAACCATTCCAGGAGTTATTACCTCTTCTACGCACGATGCAACTATCATAGAATTTGACTTTATTTCCTTTGCCGAGGAAATGAGTTTTAATTTCCTGTTTGCTGCCGAAGAATATGGAACTTTTCAATGTGGTTATTCGGATGTATTTGCCTTTTTGTTGACCGATTCCAATGGGAACACTACAAATATTGCGGTGGTTCCCAATACAACTACGCCCGTGGCCGTAACGACGGTGAGGGATAATGCTTATAATGGAGGTTGTCCGGATTCAAATGAAGATTATTTCGATACGTACTATGGTGCGGGCGGTGCCAATCCTAACTATGCTCCTATAAATTTTTTGGGGCACACCGTGGTCATGACGGCTACTTCGCCCGTAGTGCCTGGCCAGACCTACCATATCAAATTGGCAATTGCTGATGCGACTGATAGTGCCTATAATTCTGCGGTTTTCTTGGAAGCTGGGAGTTTTGATATTGGTAGTGCCAATTTGGGGATCGATTTAACCACATCAAATGGAAACGCTCCTTGTGAAGGAGATATTGTGGTTTTAGATATTGGTCTCGAAATTATTACAGGAGCCACGGTGCAATGGTATCAAGATGGTGTGCTTATTCCCGGGGAAGAAGGTACAACCTTGATTGTTACTGAATCTGGCACTTATACGGCTACTTATACCTACCTTGTTAACTGCGTTCTTACCGATGAGGTGGTTATTGAATTTAAAGAAGCGCCTATTGCCAACGAACCGGATGATTTCATAGTTTGTGGCGATACTTCTGCTACGGTTTTCGATTTGACGGAGAATACATTTACGGTACTTGGTACAGATCAAAATTTAATTCAAAATTCAATCACCTATTATGAAACACAGCAGGCTGCGGAAGATGGTATTCCAGGTACCGAAATCGCCGATCCTGATGCTTATGAAATCCAAGTCTTGCCGCTTCAAACTATTTATGTCCGAATTGAAAATAACCAATTTGGTTGCTATGATACCAATACATTTAACATAGGTGTTTATGAACAACCCGTCGCCAATGATGCAGAACCATTATCCGAATGCGACACCGACGGCGACTCAACCACTTTTCCCGATTTCGATCTGACCCAAAACGACGATGACGTGTTGGGAACACAAGACCCCACACAATTCACCATCACTTATTATACATTGGAAGCCGATGCCGAAGCCGGAGTGGACGGAACCGAAATAGCTATTCCAAATGCCTATACCGCAATA
>JBDNFD010000156.1:0-18427 GCA_041689995.1 Flavobacteriaceae bacterium
TCTATACCTTGAGTGAAAAACCATGCGTTGGCAGGAGAACTTGGATCTTGATAATAATACAGAACAATGCTATTAAATCCAGAGCTTGTTAAGTTCTTGGTTTTCCAATCGTTGCCGGAAATAGTTTCAATACTCGTACAGTCTGGAAGTCCTGGAATTATCACACTTTCAAAATCTTCGCTGTAAGGTATTGTGGTAGTCACACAAGAAGGAGTTGTAAATGAAACCGGATCTGTCCATTCGCTAACCCCATCTTCCACGCCACAATCGGCACGAACATAAACTTCGTAGTTTGTATTGATAGTCAAATCCAGTGTCGCTGGAGAAGTCACTCCACTATAAGTCGGTGTGCTGCTTCCATCCGGGGCTGGGTCGCCTTCTATAGCAACATAAATATCGCTTTGGTCGGCAGTGGTTGTCCAGCTGATGTCTCCGCTGTTTCCAGTGACATTCGCAACGGCTAAATCGGTGGGTTTTAAGCAAGTTGGCAAAATAACAGAAATATCATCCACATACAGGTAATTCTGGCCTGCATCAGAATAGGCATTGAACCCAAAATAATAGGTGCCAGTAGAGGGTACCGAAAAAATCACTTCAGCGACTGTGGCCTGCGGAATTCCAGTAATATTCGGATGCTCACCTAGTACGGTGCCCATAGCCGAAGCCATTGGAGAGGTACCAAAACTCACTTTAAGTTTTTCAGTATCATATTGGTAACTACCTCCATAGGTGTAATTGATCTGATAAACCGTTCCAGATTGTAATTCGATGCCTTGGGTGAAAAACCACGTGTTGGCATCACTGGAATACGAAGAATTATACACCAACACATTGCTGTCGAATCCGTAACTTGTTTGCTGTTCGGTTTCCCAGTCGTTACCAGAAACGGTTTCAATACTGGTGCAGTTTGGAAGGTCCGGCGGCGTCACACTTTCAAAATCTTCGGTGTATGGCACCGTGGTGGGGGCACAAGGTGTGGTGAATTTTACAGGGCCTGAAAAAGTACTGTAACCACCGCTAACGCATTGAGCTTGAACGTAAAACTTATAGGTTGTATTTGGCACCAATTCTGTTAAAGTAGTATTAGCTAAACTGCTTACCGATTTGGAATCACCTTCAGTTTCAGGATCAAAATTCGGGGTGCTACTATATTTAACCACCCAGGCAGTTTCACTATCCCCAGCCATCCATGAGATATCGACAGAGGTGGATGTGATGCCATTTATTGTCAAGTTTGTTGGTTTGGAACAAGTTGATTGTTCATGAACACTTACATCGTCTATAGCCAGATCATCAGTATAGCTACCCCCTGGATTATCGACTACAAAACGGATTTGGATAGCGCCTGAAATGGTCAAAGAGGATAAATCCACAATGATTTCTTCCCAGCCGCCATTGGCGGTATTTGCATTGCTAGTAAACACATTATCATTCCAAGCTGTACCATCATAAACATCTACCGAAAAATCAACATTGACATCGTCTTCTTTGTCACTGATCAAGTAAAAAGTCATTTCAGGAATTGTCAGGGCTGAAACGTCGATATGTGGTGAAATTAAGGTTGTGTTTTGATTGTAAAGGTTTTGAGAACGAACCCAGGCATAATGCCCGCTACTTGGGGTGCTACCAGTGATTGTACCGCCATTGCCAATGTGGTTATCATACATAGGGGGATCATTGAACAACCAATCTTCGTGATTATTGTTTTCACCCTGCGTCCAGCAATCCGATATGGCACCGCCATTTTCAAAATCTTCATTCCAGGGCGCTACTACCGCAGTGCAATCAGTTGTAAAACTTACCGGTCCAGCAAAAGCACTATCTCCATCACTGCCACCACAATTGGCTTTGACATAAAATTCGTAGGTGGTGTTGGGGGTCAAACTCGTTAAAGAGGTATTGGCTGAACTGCTAACCGATTTCGAACTACCTTCAATTTCAGGATTGAAACCTGGTGTGTCACTATATTTGACCTCCCATGTGGTTTCACCATTCCCAGCAGTCCACGAGATATTGGCAGTGTCTGTAGTAGCGGCAACAACTGTTATATCTGTTGGCTTAGAACAAGTGGGCTGTTCGTGCACGCTCACGTCGTCTATAGCCAGATCATCAGTATAACTATAATCTGGATTATCGACTACAAAACGGATTTGGATAGCGCCTGAAATGGTCAAAGAGGATAAATCCACAATGATTTCTTCCCAGCCTCCATTGGCGGTGTTGGTATTACTAATGAACACACCATCGTTCCAAGCTGCACCATCATAGACATCTACCGAAAAATTGATATTGGTTCCACCTTCGTTATCACTAATCAAGTAAAAAGTCAGTTCAGGAATAGTCAGGGTGGAAACATTGATAACCGGTGAAAGCAAGGTGGAACCTTCACTGTCAAGGTAAGAAGAACTAATCCAAGCATAATATCCGCCACTTGGGGTGCTGCCGGTGATTGTACCATTATAGCCAACATGACTATACCCTTGGGAATTAATAAACTGCCAATCTTCGTTATTGTTTTCATCTTGAATCCAGCAATCTGGTATGTCGCCCCCATTTTCAAAATCATCGTTCCAAGGTGCGACTACTGCAATGCAATCAGTCTTAAAGCTTTCAGGCCCCACAAAAGCACTACTACCATTGCTTCCACCACAATTGGCTTGGACGTAAAATTCGTAGGTGGTGTTTGGGGACAGACTGGTCAAGGTAGTTGTTCCTGAACCACTGCCAGGAGCAGAAAAGCCTGTATTTTCAGGATCAAAGCCCGGAGTGCCATATTTAATGCTGTATTGGTTGGTAGAAGCATTGTCTGTCCAACTGATATCGGCAGTGTTTGTAGTTACACCATCTACGGTCAAGTCCGATGGGTTTGGACAGGTTTGTTGAATCCCACCCAAAATGATGTTATTCATATAACTGTATGTGTTACTTGCTTCAGGAGGGGAAGCGGGATCTATATTGCCGCTGGAATAACCGTAAGCCTGGATACTTCTCTCTGCCCCCAAGTCCGGCGTTTTACCAAAATTAATAAAACAATTACTGTTAAGTTTGTTTTCGTCCACGGCCACAACTAGGTTGTCAATACCGTCATAAGTAAAAGCGGGGTCAAAGGTAATGACCATTTGGTTGCCCGCTACCGGAAAAGTTACCGTCCCACTATAAACCTCGGTAAGTTCTGTAAACGGCACCCAATCTGTAGTTGAGACAAATTCCGTTTTGGAAGTGGTGCCCAGATAGACCGTCCAATCCGTACTGTTGTAATAGGAACCACTATCATAATAAAACGATATGGAAGTAATGTTGCCAGAGGCATTGATCTCGGACTGGTAAATAAGTTGTTGAGTATAAGAATTGTCAGAGCAGCTAGAAATAGGCAAGTAATATGTCGTTCCGTCTTGTTCACCTATTGCGACTTGCGCATTGCCTGGGATCCATATAAGCATGGTCAGGGTTGCGATACATAAAAGGATAAAGTTTTTCATAATACAAAGGGTTCGTGCTTAAAGCAATTTGATTGGCGTTTTCTTTATTTTTAATTTATTCGAGCTTGACGATGTTTTATTAAATTTATTCAGGTCAGCTTTCTTATAAAAGAGTGAGCTCTATAATGGCCATTTAGTTTCGACTACACCAATAAAATGGTTTTGATCCAAAAAACCTTACCTGTGAGGGTTATATTGCAGTTACGATGTTATCAATCCTTTCCAATTTGCCAGGATTGGTCATTATCAGAGTCATCAAGTTCGTCATCACCGTTAATAAAATCATGCAAAGAAGGGGCCTTTTGCATTTAGTAGTTCGATCGGTGAAAAGGTTAACAAACAAATGCTATTTTATTTGGACCTGAACTTGGACTTTGTTTGTTAACCTTTTTTTGAAAGATCACATAAAAGGGAGAGTCCCCTGTATTAATTTTTTAAATATTCCATTATGAAAAGATTTGGATACATAGTATTGGCGTTTTTGTTTTTGAGCACAACCGCACAGGCACAATTTTTAAAGAAATTGGGCGACAAAATCGCCGATAAAGTTGAAGAAACCGCAACGGACAATATTTCGAACAAAGCGGGGAACGAAACCGATGAAACACTAAATGAACCTTGGGAAACTGATTTGAGTAAAGAAAACGAGGTTAAAAATAATTCCAAACGAAAAAAATCATCTTCCGATTTTCCGGAAAGCTATGACTTCGACTGGAAATATTCACTCCATCTCGATTTAAATGAAAGTGCCATGGATTTTGTTTATCGGTTGGAAAAAGGCGCGAATTATATGGGAATGGGCGGCAGTATGATGAGCGGGATGTTTATAGTCATGGATTTTTACCGCGAGCTGTCTATAATGTTTATGAACGGATTTGTTAAAGGCACAAAATTGGATATGTCCAATGCGTCCGATATAGATAATCGTGCCATGCAAAATATGACTTTTGAGAAGATTGGTTCCAAAACAATTTTGGGCTACCAATGCGAAGGTTATCGAGCCGAAAGCGATGAGTATTTAATGACAATGTATGTCACCAATGAGGCGGGAATTGGTTTCGTCGGTATTTATAAAAACCAAAAATATTTTCCAAAGGGGTTTGGTCCGGATTGGGTGACCGAAAATTCATTGATGATGGAAATGCAGATGGTGGACAAGAAAAACTCGAAGAAAAGCATGACAATGACCTGTACGGAAATTGAACGCGAAAATTTTACAATTTCAAAATAGAACTGAAAGTTCGGGATTTGAAAAAAAAGCGTTCTCTTATTTGAATTAGTCAAAAAAAATAAGTTTTTGTTTTTAGCATTTTTCAATGGCAAAAAAGTCATTGGAAAATGCTTTTTTTATGGATGTTAAAATCGGGCAGCGGTGGGGTTTGTACGTCCATTTTCATAGGTTTAGAAGATGAAAAAAAATGATTTTTGCAAAAGCAATTTCGATGTAAATATCTATTTTTCAGAATATTGTATATTTAATTTCTAATCCGCTGAAAATCAACTTTCTTAAGGAAATGTTCAAAACTTGTTGAAAACTCATTTTTGTTCTGGTAAAAAAAGCGGAAAAATTCGTCATCTTTGTTTCTGGTCAACCCCGAAATTTTAATCTCAAAAAAGTTTGAAAACATGATGCAAGCAGAACCAATCCTACAAGAAAACAAAAACCGATTTGTGATTTTTCCGATCAAACATCATGATATTTGGGATTGGTACAAGAAAATGGAGGCCAGTTTTTGGACCGCGGAAGAAATTAATCTAGATCAGGATATTCCAGATTGGAAACATAAATTGAACGATGATGAACGTTATTTCATCAAACATATTTTGGCGTTTTTTGCAGCTTCAGATGGAATTGTCAATGAAAATTTGGCAGAAAATTTCGTGAACGAAGTGCAATATGCCGAAGCTAAATTTTTCTACGGTTTTCAAATTATGATGGAAAATATCCATTCGGAAACCTATTCCTTGCTAATTGATACTTATGTGGATGATGAGAAGGAAAAAAATGATCTTTTCAAAGCCATCGAAGTTTTTCCCGCCATCAAGAAAAAAGCCGAGTGGGCGTTAAAATGGATAGAATCCGATTCCTTCGCAGAGCGGTTGATTGCTTTTGCGGCAGTCGAAGGGATTTTCTTTTCCGGTTCTTTCTGTTCACTTTTCTGGTTGAAAAAACGGGGTTTGATGCCCGGTTTAACTTTTTCGAATGAACTGATTTCAAGGGATGAAGGTGTGCATTGCGATTTTGCTATTCATCTTCACAACCATCATTTGGTAAACAAAGTGCCGAAAGAACGCATCCGCGAAATTATTGTGGATGCGCTCAACATTGAGCGTGAATTCATCACGGAATCGCTGCCGGCAAGTTTGATCGGGATGAATTCCAAGTTGATGACGCAATATTTGGAGTTTGTGGCAGACCGCCTTTTAGTGGAACTCGAATGTGAAAAGGAATACAACACGCAAAATCCATTCGATTTCATGGATATGATTTCCCTTCAAGGAAAAACCAACTTCTTCGAAAAAAAGGTAGGCGAATATCAGAAGGCCGGCGTGATGAGCAAGGACAAAGAATCGAGCAAAATTAGTTTTGACGCAGAATTTTAGGCCCCCTGACCCCCAAAGGGGGAACAATTTATTAAAAGAAATTTTTAAATATATAATTATTAACCCCAAAAAATAGTTTCCAACCTCCTCCCCTTTGGGGAGGTCGGGAGGGGCTAAATCCAATCATTATGTTTGTAATCAAAAGAAATGGCCAGAAGGAACCGGTAATGTTCGACAAAATCACCTCTCGGATCCGCAAATTATGCTACGGTTTGAACCCAATTGTGGAACCGACAAAAGTGGCCATGCGCGTCATTGAAGGTTTGTATGACGGAGTGACCACAAGCGAGTTGGATAACCTCGCAGCAGAAGTTGCTGCGATGATGACCGTTTCACATCCCGATTATGCACAGCTTGCAGCAAGGGTTTCTGTGTCGAATTTGCATAAAAACACAAAAAAAACCTTCAGCGAGGTAATGACCGATCTGTACGAATACGTGAATCCACGTACTGGAAAAAAGGCGCCTTTGTTGGCTGATGACACCTTTCGGGTAATCATGGAAAACAAAGAAAAACTGGACTCATTGATAATTTACAACCGTGATTTTAGTTATGATTATTTCGGCTTTAAGACTTTGGAACGCTCTTATTTGTTGAAATTGAACGGAAAAATTGCAGAAAGACCGCAACACATGTTGATGCGGGTTTCAATCGGAATTCATTTGGACGATTTAAATGCAGCGATTGAAACCTACGATTTGATGTCCAAAAAATATTTCACCCATGCAACACCAACTTTGTTCAATGCCGGGACGCCAAAACCACAAATGTCTTCCTGTTTTTTATTGACAATGAAAGATGACAGTATTGATGGTATTTACGACACCTTAAAACAAACCGCTAAAATTTCGCAATCGGCGGGCGGCATTGGTTTGTCCATTCACAATGTGCGTGCTACCGGATCATATATTTCCGGCACCAATGGAACTTCCAACGGCATTGTTCCCATGTTGAAAGTATTCAACGACACCGCCAAATATGTGGATCAAGGCGGAGGAAAACGAAAAGGATCTTTTGCCATTTATGTGGAACCATGGCATGCCGATATTTTCAGTTTTCTCGATCTGAAAAAAAATCACGGTGCGGAAGAAATGCGTGCCCGCGATTTATTTTATGCGATGTGGATCCCCGATTTGTTCATGAAACGCGTGGAAGAAGATTCTACTTGGACGTTGATGTGCCCCAATGAATGTCCCAATTTATATAATATTCACGGGGAAGAATTCGATAAATTGTACCTAAAATACGAAGCGGAAGGAAAAGGCCGAAAAACCATCAAAGCCCGTGAATTATGGGAGAAAATACTGGAATCACAAATCGAGACTGGAACGCCTTATATGTTGTACAAAGATTCGGCAAACCGAAAATCGAACCAAAAGAATTTGGGCACGCTGCGTTCTTCCAATTTATGTACAGAAATACTGGAATATACCAGTCCAGATGAGGTTGCAGTCTGCAATTTGGCATCCATTGCTTTGCCGATGTTCATTAAGGAGGGTGAGTTTGACCATAAAGAATTGTTCAAAATATCCAAAAGGGTCATCAAAAACCTGAACAAGGTGATTGACCGAAACTATTATCCTGTAAAAGAAGCAGAAAATTCCAATTTCCGTCACCGACCGGTTGGTTTGGGCATACAAGGTTTGGCCGATACGTTTATAAAACTACGTTTGCCTTTCACCTCTGACGAAGCCAAAAAATTGAACCAAGAAATTTTTGAAACACTTTATTTTGCTTCGGTCACCGCTTCCATGGAATTGGCCAAAATTGAAGGTCCTTATTCTTCCTATGAAGGTTCCCCGATCAGCAAAGGCGAATTTCAATACAACCTTTGGGGACTTAAAGACGAAGATTTGAGCGGCAATTGGGATTGGGCCAATTTGCGTAAAAAAGTGATGAAAAACGGTGTTCGTAACTCCTTGTTGGTGGCACCGATGCCCACCGCCTCGACTTCCCAAATTTTAGGAAACAACGAAGCTTTTGAACCTTATACCTCCAATATTTATACGCGTCGAGTGCTTTCAGGGGAATTTATTGTGGTGAATAAACACTTGCTGGAAGATTTGGTGAAACTGAATCTGTGGACCGACGATGTAAAAGATGCTATTATGCGCGCCAATGGTTCCGTTCAAAACATCGACGTTATTCCGCAAGATTTAAAAGATTTGTACAAAACCGTGTGGGAACTTTCCATGAAAGACATCATCGATATGTCTCGCCAACGTGGATATTTCATTGATCAATCGCAATCCTTGAACCTTTTTATGGAAGGAGCAACCATGGCAAAATTGACATCGATGCACTTTTACGCATGGAAAAGTGGCTTGAAAACGGGAATGTATTATTTAAGGACAAAATCTGCGGTGGATGCAATAAAATTCACCTTGAAAAGTGAGAAAAAATCAAATGGTTTGCAGGAAGTAGCTGAGAAGGCGGCGGCAACTTTTCAAGGGGAACAAGAAAAAGCAAACGTGAAAAAATCGGCTCAGGTTGAAAGTAGTTCTTTATCGCCTGAAGAATTGCGAGCAATTATTCAACAATCAAAAGAAGCGGAAGGAGATGATTGTTTAATGTGTGGATCTTAACTTTAATGTCATGATTGAAAAGCGGAAGTATTTAATAATGATTTGTTTTCTTTATATTGAATTTCAATTTTAAAAAAATGATTGGAACCAAAAGATAAAAAAAACAGAGTCAATCCCATAAAAGAAATCCCAATACCATAAACGATTAGTGACCGTAACCAGTCCAGTGCCTCAATTTGCCATGATAAAATTGTAAAGATCATACATGCAACAAAAAAAAGCATGAAATTATTTTGAAGTGGAGGTCTTACAGAAATACTGACATCATAACCATCAGGTAAAGCAATTTTTTCAGATCTAATATATCTTAACCAAGGATGCTGTACTTGAAAAAAGGAAGTTTTATTTAGGTCAAAACTCTGTTTTTTATTTACCCAAATTTTATATTTTTCTTCATTTATATAAAAATAAAAAGGGAGGGCACTATCCATAAAATCTTTACTTCGTTTTATAATTAATGTATTCATTATCATTATAAGTTTTATATACAAGAAGCTGAACTTCCACCATTACCAGTCTGAGCACCCCTAACTATGCCTGAAGCTGCCATGCCTGCTAAAACCCCTATACCATCAAGTTCAAAAAATAAAAAACCAGTTATACCATCCGCCAATATAACTTGTTGAGCTGGATCACATGCAACTTTATTTTCACCTTCAGAAGGTAAATAATCAATTGGTGCATACAAATTCCAAAATTGAAAAGAAGCCTGATAAACAGAATGAATTGCATTTAGTGTTTGTTCATCTCTAACGCTTGGTTTAGTTAGCGATTTTTTAAGGTTTCGAATATCCTTTTCGTAAATCTCATTTTTTTGAAAAGCATCATCGAAATAATCAACAATTCTCTTATCTAATTCATCAACTTTTCCTATTTGCTTAATTTTATTATAAAATGCATTATCATATTTGAAGTCAGAAATTTTTTGACTGAAATCAAAAATAGATTTTAACTTGGTTATATCGGTGATTTCAAAAACCTTTGGATAAATTTTCATCAATCCATGCCCTACGTTATTTAGCAAATCACCAATGGAAATATTATTATTTTCATTAATATTCATTAACACTAACAAAAGTCCATCATTGTGAAATTTTCCATAATCTAATGTAAACATAATCATTATTTTTTAATTAAATATCCGTTATATCATATAATAATGACAACGCTAAATTAAACAAGAAAGCCTTGACAAAAACATAAATAACGTTAAATAACTGATTTTTAACATTTTTGTATTTTTGAAATACATCATTAAAAAAATTCAATTCAGGAATTGAAATGCAGAGGAGAAGACTGCTTAAATCTGCGGTTCTTAACTAGATGCCCGCATAGAGCGGGAATCTCATAATAGGAAAGCATGTAGCAAAAAAGAACTCTAGTAATTGCTCAATATCTTCCACAAGTATATAAATTTATAGAAACAGTAAGGTTTATAAACTCTTCACGAAGCTTAAAATCAACTCAAAAATAACTTTCCTATTTTTACCCACAAAATTCAGAATATGAACTGGGAACAACTCCTTTCTTTAAAACGCCACGGCGATACAAAAAAACGACTTCGCAGCGAACAAGATGAAACCCGCTTAGGGTATGAGGTCGATTTTGACAGAATTATCTTTTCGCCTGCTTTTCGGAGCTTGCAAGATAAAACACAAGTTATTCCTTTATCTAAAATTGGGTTCGTTCACACTAGATTAACCCATAGTTTGGAAGTTTCTGTGGTGGGACGCTCTTTAGGACGTATTGTGGGAAAAGGAATTTTTGAAAGATATCCGCATTTAAAAAGTGTTCACGGACATCATTTTAACGATTTCGGTGCCATTGTTGCCGCTGCTGCATTGGCACACGATATTGGAAATCCACCCTTCGGACATTCTGGGGAAAAGGTGATCGGAGATTATTTCAAAAAGGGAAAAGGAAAACGTTTTAAAAATTTACTTTCAGAATCAGAATTTCAAGATTTGACAAATTTTGAAGGAAATGCGAATGGTTTCAAATTGCTCACCGAAAGCAAAAATGGAACAGAAGGCGGTTTGCGTTTGTCTTATGCTACCCTGGGCGCCTTTGTGAAATATCCAAAAGCATCACTTCCACATCAACCGACCACAAATGTGGCTAATAAAAAATTTGGTTTTTTTCAAAGTGAAAAAGAAACATTTTATGAAATTGCGCAAGAGTTGGGACTTCAAAAAAGTGCAAATAGTTGGTATCGTCATCCATTGGCATTTCTGGTGGAGGCCGCCGATGATATTTGTTATACCATTATTGATTTTGAAGATGGAATAAATTTGGGATTGATCGGGGAAGAATTCGCTTTGGAATATTTTATCAATTTGGTAAAAGATAGTATAAATATCAAAAAATACAATCAACTTTCCGCCACCAAAGATCGACTGGGATATTTGCGCTCGCTGGCAATTAATAAGCTGATTGTTGAAGCTTCGGATATTTTTCTGTCGAATGAAGATGCCATTATGCGCGGCGAATTTGCAGTTCCGCTGTTGAAAAAATCGTCCTACGTTCCGCAAATTGAAGATATTATTAAACTAAGCGTTGAGAAAATTTATCGCAGTCAAGAAGTGATGAGCAAAGAAATTGCCGGACATGCGATCATTTCAAAATTGTTGCAAACCTTCACTAAAGCCCTGGAGAATAATTTTAATGGTGATCTTTCACATTACGACAAACTTATTTTGAAAGAAATATTGTGCGATTTCGAGTTTCAAAAGACTTCGATCTATAACGGATTGTTGGAAATCTGTTGTTTTATTGCTTCACTGACAGATGGCGCAGCCCTTAGGGAACACAAAAAACTGCACGGAATGGGAATGGATTTTTGAAAAAATAAAATTGTTTCCTTTTTTAGATTTTTTAACATTTAACGTTTGAAAATTGGTGAAATTGGATTTTATACCTATTTTAGGCGCCGAGTAAATCTTTTGTTTACAAATAATTCAATTTAGTATAAGATGAAAAAAACTTTTCCCAAACTGCTCACGATTTTCTTTGTTCTATGTGCCATTTCGACCTACGGACAGCAAGATTATTCAGCGGCAATTCAAAATTATTTAGAAAAAAACAAATCGAATTACGGTCTCATTTCCGACGATTTTTCCGATTTAAAAGTGATCAATCACTACTTTACGGAAAGTATGGATTTGGAAAATGTATATGCCATTCAGGAAATTAATAATATTCCCGTTTTCAATGGAATAGGCAGTTTTGCCATAAAGAACGACGAAGTTATTTATTTCGGTAATAGTTTTATAAATAATATACGAAATCGTGCGAACAACCCGGTGCCAACTTTGTCTCCGGAGCAAGCGGTTTCTAAAGCTGCACAAAATCTCGGTTTAGCGCTATCTGAAAGCTTGGAGATTCTTTCGCAAGAAAATTCGAATGAATATATCTTATCAAATGCCGGAATTTCCCTCGATAAAATACCTGTGAAGTTGGTCTATCAGCCTACTAAAGAAGGAAATTTGCGTTTGGCTTGGGATCTCAGTATTCATGCCAAAGACGGATTGAATTGGTGGAGCCTTCGGGTTGATGCCAAAAACGGTGAAATCCTTGACAAGGGTAATTGGGTGGTTTCTTGTGATTTTCCTGCTCGTTCAGAAAAGGATTATGTTGGAAAGAATTCGCAGAGAAAGCATGCAACTCTTGGTAAAACCAACATGCTTTTTGATGACGGTTCGCAATATAAAGTTTTTGAACTTCCGGTCGAATCGCCGAACCATGGTGATCGAACCACTGTTTCTAATCCCGCGGATGCAACAGCTTCACCTTACGGATGGCATGACATCAATGGAGCCGCCGGTGCCGAATTTACCATCACCAGAGGAAACAATGTATATGCTTCAGAAGATCGTGATGGCAGCGATACTCCCGGTTATGCGCCAGATGGTGGCACAAGTTTGAATTTTGATTTCCCATTGAATTTGGATCAGGATCCAGAAGGATATCTGGACGCTGCCATTACCAATTTGTTTTATATGAACAATATGGTTCACGATATTTGGTATCAATATGGTTTCACTGAACCTGCTGGGAATTTTCAAAATACAAATTATAGCACTTTTGGACAAGGGAATGATTATGTCGTTGCATTGGCACAAGCGGGGTCGGATAACGGTCCTGGAAACAATGCGAATTTTGCTTCTCCACCAGATGGTTCCAGTGGTTATATGCGCATGTTCACTTGGGATCCACCCGGAGGTGTGCCGGAAGTTTTGACAATTAATTCGCCAAGTGGTCTTGCCGGTCCCTATACCGGAACTTTGGCTGCATTTGGTCCTGAAATTCCTTTTGGTGGCATCACCTCCGATCTGACATTGGTCATAGATGATAATAGCGGAAGCACTTCAACTGATGTAAATGATGCCTGTGATGTTATTACCAATGGAACTGCCATTAATGGAAAAATTGCCGTGATAAGAAGAGGGGATTGTCAGTTTGACGCTAAAGTTTTAAACGCACAAAATTCCGGGGCCATTGGTGTGATCATAGTTAATAATGAAGCGGGGCTGATTACCATGGCTGGGGACGATCCCACTGTGAACATTCCTGCCGTTTTAATTGGCATGGCTGATGGAGAAGCTATTATCGCTGCCCTTTCTGGTGGAGGAACCGTGAATGGAACAATTATAAATGGGGGTCCTTATGAAAAAGACGGCGATATTGATAATGGTGTTATAGCTCATGAATATGGACATGGAATTTCTAATAGATTAACCGGTGGCGCTGGGCAATCCGGTTGTTTGCAAAATGATGAACAAATGGGCGAGGGTTGGAGCGATTTTTTTATGCTTGTAGTGACCATGGAACCAGGAGATCAAGGTGCCGATCCACGCGGAATTGCAACTTATGTGCGCAATCAACCTGTTACAGGACCAGGATTGCGACAGTACCGATATACCACGGATATGACCGTCAATCCATTTACCTACGGTGACGCGGAAAGCCAGTTCAATGTTCGCGGATCACATGGGGTTGGTTCTGTTTGGGCAACCATGTTGTGGGACATGACCTGGGCTTTGATCGATGAATATGGCTATGACCCTGATGTATATAATGGCGATGGCGGAAATAATATCGCCATGCAACTCGTAATCGACGGATTGAAACTTCAGCCTTGCAGTCCTGGTTTTGTCGATGGAAGGGATGCGATCCTTGCGGCTGATATGGCAAATAATGATGGTGAGAACCAATGTTTGATTTGGAGTGTTTTTGCCAATCGTGGTTTGGGGTACAGTGCTGACGAAGGCTCTTCTTTCAACATCACTGACCAAGTGGAAGCCTTCGATATGCCGCCTACAAGCGTATTGGATTGTACCGGTTGGGGAACAACCGATTTTGGAGCAAACTCTTTCCAAATGTACCCAAATCCAACCAATGGTATATTGAATATTGCTTCTTCAGAAATTCACGGGGAAGTTCAAATTAACCTTTTCGATATTAATGGAAGAAAAGTGATGGGGAAAGTAGTTGATATGAAAGGAGAAACAACATTAAATGTATCTGGGTTATCTGCGGGAATTTATGTGGTTCAATTTGTTTCAAACGAAAAAACACAAACAGAAAAATTGATTATTCAATAAATCGTTTTACAAATACCTAAAAAGAGGGAGGCTAAATTGCTTCCCTTTTTTTATAAATGGAATTCAATTAATTTTTGAATTTTTTCTGAGGAAATTCCGGCTAATTCTTGTAGTTCCCAAACTTTTCCATGTCCGATAAATTGATCTGGTATTCCAATGGGAACGATTTTTCCAGAATAGTTCTTCTTGGCCGCATAAGCTAATATTTCACCTCCAAAACCACCTTTGATGCAGCCGTCTTCAGCGGTTAATATTATTTGGAACGAAGAAAAGATAGTATCCATCAAGAGTTCATCCAAAGGCTTTACAAAACGCATGTCATAGTGCGCGACTTGTCTCTGATCTTTAAGATTTTCAATTGCTTTTGAAACATTTTCGGCAATCGTTCCCACCGATAATACGGCAATTTTGTTTCCGTCTTTTAGTTTTCTGCCTTTTCCAATTTCCAACTTTTCAAACGGCTTCTCCCAGTCAGGATTGTTTCCCCTTCCCCTTGGATAGCGGATAGCAATAGGATGTTCCAACCCCAATGAAGCGCTGTACAACATATTTCGCAGTTCAATTTCTGAAGAAGGAGCAGAAATAATCATATTCGGGATACAGCGCAAATAAGCCAGATCGAAAATCCCGTGATGCGTGGGGCCATCTTCGCCCACCAATCCGGCGCGATCGACACAAAAAATAACCGGTAAATCCTGTAAAGCAACATCGTGGATCAATTGGTCGTAGCCACGTTGCAAAAAAGTGGAGTAAATGGCGCAGAAAACAACAAAGCCTTGAGTGGCCATTCCGGCAGATAAAGTCACCGCATGTTGTTCCGCAATTCCTACATCAAATGCCCGTTTAGGAAAAGCTTTCATCATATATTTCAAAGAACTCCCGGTCGGCATGGCTGGCGTAATTCCAATAATCTTTTCGTTTTTTTGTGCTAATTCTAAAATTGTCCACCCAAAAACATCCTGATATTTGGGGGGAAGAGACTGGGTGTCCTCGGAAAGTAAAACCCCGGTTTCTTTATCGAATTTTCCTGGGGCGTGATATTTTACCTGATCTTCTTCCGCTAATCGGAGACCTTTTCCCTTTTTAGTTATAACATGGAGAAATTTCGGTCCTTTCACGGTTTTTAGTTCATTCAGTGCATGCAGTAATGCTTCAAAATCATGTCCGTCAATCGGCCCTTTATATTTAAAATTCAGAGCCTCGAAAATATTGTCTTGTTGCGGTTTTTTACCCGGTTTCGTTTTGATAAGGTATTCCTTCAAAGCACCCACGCTGGGGTCAATACCAATGGAATTGTCATTGAGTACTACCAACAGGTTTGCGTCGGTCACCCCGGCATGGTTCAATCCTTCGAAAGCCATGCCGCTGGCAATGGAAGCATCACCCACCACGGCAATATGTTGTTTTTCAGCGTCTCCATTTAATTGAGAAGCCAGTGCCATTCCCAAAGTGGCAGAAATTGAAGTAGAGCTGTGCCCAGTTCCGAAGGCGTCAAATTTATTTTCGCTTCGTTTTGGAAAGCCGCTTATTCCGTTCAGTTTTCGGTTAGATTCAAAAATAGAGCGTCTTCCGGTCAAAATTTTATGGCCATAGGCTTGATGGCCCACATCCCAAACCAATAGATCGTTCGGGGTGTTGAAGATATAATGTAGCGCAATTGTCAGTTCAATCACTCCCAAACTCGCGCCCAAATGACCTTCTTTGGAAGCAACTACATCAATAATGAACTCGCGTAATTCTTGAGCCAGTTGCGGCAGTTGCTGGGGCGTAAGTTCCCTTAAATCTTTCGGGGAATTAATTTGTTCCAAAATTCTTTTTCCCATAATGGCAAAGGTACATTTTGAAATTGTATTTTCGTGTATGATCCAACCCTATGACGATTCCTATTTTATGAAAAAAGCGCTCGAGGAAGCAGAATTGGCTTCTGAACGGAACGAAATTCCCGTTGGTGCAATTGTGGTGATAGATAACCAAATTATCGCCCGCGGACATAATTTGACGGAACTTTTGAACGATGTTACGGCCCACGCCGAAATGCAGGCTATCACCGCTGCTGCAAATTTTTTGGGAGGAAAATATTTGAAAGGTTGTACCCTATATGTTACTTTGGAACCTTGTCAAATGTGTGCAGGTGCTTTATATTGGAGTCAAATTTCAAGATTGGTCTTCGCGGCCGAAGATAGCAAAAGAGGTTATCGAACAGTTGGTGGAAAGTTGCACCCAAAAACCCAAGTTACGATGGGCGTTATGGAAAAGGAAGCTTCAAATCTATTGAAACGCTTCTTTATTGAAAAACGTAATTTGAATTAAAATTTCCTTCAAATCATAAGTTTTTGGAATTCCATATATTTTTCCGCGAAACATGCTTATTTTTGCAGCCTTAATTGGCCTCGTAGTTCAACGGATAGAACAAAAGTTTCCTAAACTTTAGATCCAAGTTCGATTCTTGGCGAGGCTACAAATCTTTTCGCAATATCTTTTAAAATTTAAAAAATCCAATGCTAAAAAGGAACCGTAGGCTTCGCGTAAATCCGGCAATTCGCAATTTGGTCCGAGAAAATGTTTTGACACCTTATGATTTTCAAGCACCACTTTTTGTGGTGGAGGGAAAGAATGTGAAGGAAGAAATTGTTTCCATGCCAAATTATTTTCGGTTTAGTTTGGATTTATTGGAAAAGGAAGTTAAAGAACTTTGGAGTCTAGGCATTCAATCTGTTTTGCTTTTTGTGAAAGTTCCTAATAAGTTAAAAGATAATGAAGGTAAGGAAGCATTAAATACCGATGGATTAATGCAACGCGCCATCAAATCGGTAAAAAATGCCGTTCCAGAAATGTTGGTAATGACGGATGTTGCGTTGGATCCCTATTCTTCTTTCGGTCATGATGGCATTGTTTCCAAAGGAAAAATCCTGAATGATGAATCCAATTCTTTCTTGGCCAAAATGGCTTTATCGCATGCAAAAGCTGGTGCCGATTTCGTTGCTCCAAGCGATATGATGGACGGACGTATTTTGGAAATTCGTCAATTATTGGAAAATGAAGGCTTTTATGAAACGGGAATTATGAGTTATAGCGCGAAATATGCTTCGGCTTTTTATGGCCCTTTTCGCGATGCGTTGAATTCTGCTCCCGTGGATATGGAAAATATTCCGAAAGATAAAAAAACCTATCAAATGGATTTCGGCAACCGCGAAGAAGCCATTAAAGAAACATTGATGGACATTGAGGAAGGTGCTGATATTGTCATGGTAAAACCCGGATTGTGCTATTTGGATATTGTTCGCGAAATTAGAAATGCGGTGAACGTTCCGGTGGCGGTTTACCAAGTCAGTGGGGAATATTCAATGATCAAGGCCGCGGCCGAAAAAGGTTGGTTGGATCATGATGCTGTTATTTTGGAACAGTTGATGGCCATCAAACGTGCGGGCGCAAGTATTATTACGAGTTATTTCGCAAAGGATGCCGTGAAATTATTGTTACGGTAAGAATTATTTTTTGCTATAACTATATTTTTTTTTGCTTTGCCCGCAACCCTTCAATAAGGATGTTTTTTTCTTCGATGATTTTTTCGTACAATTCTAAGATTTTTTTGCTTTGTTCTTTATTTTCCTGCTGAAAATTCTCTATTTGTTGCAGATATCCGGTAGCATTCCCTTTATTGGTCTGATTGAACTGATTTTTGGGTATAATATCAAGTAATTCACCTACTTCAACTTCCAATATCTCTGCGATTTTATAAAGCCGTTCCACGGTTAGTTTGGTCTTGCTGTGCTCCACTTGGTATAGGCCACTTGGCTCAAATCCAACATATGAGCCATATATTCCTGCGAATAACCTTTCTGCTCTCGGAGGTTTTTGATGTTGTTAAGAATTTTTTCCATAACCAATAGCTATAAATTTTGTTTCAAAAGTAATAAATAAATTGAAAAAGTAATTAGATAGAGCTCTGTTTTTTCTAAATATTTGTTTTGGTAATGATTTCTTCCTCAAAATTTACTGCTTTTTAGAAAATTTAAATTACTGTTGTCCGATAAAAATTAAAAGTACGGAATTATGGGCTTTAAAGTCAACAAAAGCGTTGTGATTTCTTTAAAACATAAAAGCAAGCCCCTGCTTTATTGGCTCTAATGAAACTCAAAATTTCCTTGAAAATGAA
>JBDNFD010000157.1:0-3524 GCA_041689995.1 Flavobacteriaceae bacterium
TCAGGTTTTCAACCTCTCCGCTTTCATATTCTGTTTTGTTGACCATTCCATATATTGACTTCAATATTTTCTTTACTCTTTTATTCTTTCGAAAAAAACGTTCATTTTTCAAGAATAATTTGGAGGACCATTTACTGAGTATTTGAAATCGGGGTTTGCAACCAATCCCCTCGGATGGCCCAAAAAGAACCCTTCACCAACTTTCACTGAGGGTCCAATCCATACCCCATGAAGAAAGTCATTCATAAAGGTGAAAAAATAGGCAATAGGTTTTAAAATTATATACTTTGAACAAAACTGACTTAATCTAAAAATAAAAACAATCTTGAAACTGGGAAGGTATATAACATCAAATATTCCAAATTTATTGGAATGAACTAATCGAAAGTTCTGATAATCTTTTTTCAAAATTTGATAGAAACTCATATTATTTATATGCAGGTTTATTTTTCATAATATTCTTTAAAATTTTCCATGTTGTCGGAATAACAATTGTTTTTTTATAAAGTAACATTCGAAGATTTGTTTTAAGCAACATCATACAATAATAAAAAACAAAAATTCTAAATTTGTTACCGTTCAAATATTTTCTCATCACATAAAATTGGTTCGATCTTATGTGATAGTATAAAAACATTGCATTGGCATTCAAAGGACGGATGCCCGTAGGCTCATCATTAGAACTTTTAGTACTTCCTTGAACCTTATGGTAAATAACACCCTTATGTTCATAATACATTTTATAGCCTAACCTATTAGTTCGTAAACAAAGTTCCAAATCTTCACAATACATGAAAAAATCATCATTAAATCCTTTTAGTGCTGAAATACTTTCTTTAGTAAACATCATTACACAACCAGATACGAATGAAACAAAACCTGATTTATTGGCATTATTAAGCGAAGCTTTTCTATTTAAATCTCCAATTTTTGGAAATCCTTTCTTAAAATCCACATACCCTCCTCCATACCAAACAATATCCTTGTTAGTTTCGTACATGATTTTCCCAGTCGTTATTCCAATTTTGACATCTATTTTAAAAGCCTCAATTAAATAATGAAAGGTAGTGGACTCAACAAGTGTATCGTTATTCAACAACAAGACATAATCAAAATCAATATTTTCTTGCCCCCATTGAATGCCGATATTGTTCGCTCGTCCGAAACCAAGATTTTCTTTGTTAAAAATCAGTTTTAATTTAGGGTAAACAGATGCCAAATCATTCAACTCATTTTTTTCATTCGACGCATTGTCCACTATAATGACAAAGGGTAGTTCCCCTATTGTTTTGGCAATACTCTTCAAACAGGCTTTGGTATCGGCAAAACCGTTGTAATTAACGAGGATTATGACCAGATTGTGTTTGACTTTCATTTTTAAATACTTAAATATTTCCCTTAGGGCAATACCAGTTTTTCGGATAAAGCATGTTGGCTTATCGCAAAGGCATGCTCACGTTCTTCAAAATCATAAAGCATCAAAAGTATAAAAAAGAAGGCTGGTTCGAAAACCGAAAACCCGGTCAGAATAGTATAAAATATTATAAAAACCATGGAAAGCTTCAGGCCCAACGCACGTTCGTTAAAAGGTTTTAACAGTTTGGATTCCCGCAACTGAAAAAAATAAACGATCAGGCCCACAATTCCAAATGAATAAAGCAAACCTATCAAACCAATATCACTTAGATGGAAATATAAATCGCCCACAATTTGTTGCATCGCGCTCGCCCTAGGATTGCCTTTTCCAAATATAGGATTTTCAAAAAACTCTTTCAAGGCATAGGTCGATTCCCATACCCTGGCGTTTACCGACCCATCAGAACTAGCGGTAGGTGTGAAATCTAAAATTGAAAAAGCACTCCGATATTTATCTTCAATCACCGAACCATAATCGGTATACGAAGAAATCAAAATACCCGCAAAAACTAGGACCAAGGTATAGGGTAGAAATTTCAAGAGCATGCTTTTCTGTTTATAAATGAAGAATCCACTTACTAAAGTTACAATGTAAGTAAGGAAGATGAAACGTTGAAAATCCCCTAACATATTGACCGAAAATAAGATCAAGGAAAGAATAAGAAATTTCGTGTCCTTACGATAAAAGAACATTCCCAAATAAAGTATGGAACCTAAATTTACAAAGTGGTTTCGAAGCTTGGCCACCTCCATGTCCACGGTACTCCCCGTAAAAACCGATACAAATGTAAATTTGATATCTAAAATCCACAAAATTACATAAATCACAAACAATACCCAACTGGTTCGTTTGATGAGTCTTATTACCCGCTTCGATTTAATATTGTACCGGAGCATTAAATAATAAATAAATAATACAGCACCCAATTCCAAAAAGGATTTGTTCCCGATTATTCCCGAAAGAATATCTTGATTTAAATGAACGTAGGAGGCAGTGATAGATATGACCATCAAAATCAGAAAAGTAAACAGCCATCTTTTAATTCTTTTCCCTAAATATGACGGATTCAATAAAAACCATGCAAACCCGAAAACGGCAAAAATAGGAAGCAGGATTATTCCAACAATTGAAAAAGGAGTTAAAAAGAAAATTTGCAATAAAAAAACCAAAGCCCAAAAAATAAAAAAAAGAGCAATATTCGATTTGATACCCATATTGTATGCTACGCTATAAAAAGGTTTGAGTTTTTTTCCAGTCGTCATTCACTAAATCGCGAACAAACTTCAAGGCCGATGCCGGTATTTTGAAATCCGTTCGCTCTTGGTACAAAAATGACATATAAGGCCTGATAAAATTCACAAATGATTTCGGCACCGCTTTACGAACGCCAGATAATTTTTTTAAAAACTTGTTTTTAGGGACCAATGTGCGGTTGAATTTTTCTTTCAACTTATTATCCATCATTTTGCTATAATCCAGTTCCAAAAAATCCATAATTCGGTTCAACAGATCTTGCTGATCATTTTTTAAATTTTCATATTCTAGCAGTAAAATTTGTTCTCTCGGGAAAATCATCAAATATCGTTCGATTTGATCAAAATACAAACTCAACTCGATGTATAAATGAGAAACTCCCCAGCCTTTTTTCGACACATAAAAATCTTTTTTCAGTCCTTCCGTGATATCCCTTTCGTTTTGTGCCATTCCTTTCAGGTCCATCAAATAATGGCTGATAGTGCGGTCTACTGGTTCGCGAAGCACAATAATGATTTTGGCATCGGGGTTAAAACTATAAATTTCACGAGCGGCATTTTTAGAATAGAGATAACTTGTGCTCGCTTCTCCTTTGTATTTTTTTTGGCTTCCTTTTTCAAACAATTTTAAATACTGCTCTTTTTTGTCCAGAAAAGCAATATGTCGTTTTCCCAACTTTGTGCCATGAAAGTATTTTTCTGCATCAAAGGCGGTTCTTTCCCGATAATCCGGTTCAAAATCTTCCCAACGAATATCAGAACCAAAAAAATTCGGCTCCTTTATGGGACTCATAAAAATGTCCGAATGGGCATTCAGATAGTTGTACAACGAAGTCGTACCCGCTTTTGCAGCA
>JBDNFD010000158.1:0-28156 GCA_041689995.1 Flavobacteriaceae bacterium
CTAAAGTCTAAAGTCTAAAGTCTAAAGCCTAAAGCTTTAATTCCGTAATTTTGCGCGATCGAAGATCAATTGAAGTAACTCTATGCCGGACGCACGTTTAAAAAGTTATCTGCACTATCATTTTATAGTGTTTATTTGGGGTTTCACCGCTGTTTTGGGCGCATTGATCTCTATTGACGCACTGCCTTTGGTCTGGTACCGCATGTTATTGGCATCGGTGTTTATTTTTCTATGGGTTTTATGGAAAAAGAAAAAACTTAGACTTACCCGACGAAGATTGATTATACTCTTTGTTGCCGGAACATTGATCGCCATGCACTGGCTGGCGTTTTTTGCGGCAATTAAAGTCAGCAATATATCGATTACGTTGGCTTTAATTTCCACCGGTGCTTTTTTTACTTCTATTTTGGAACCCATTTTTTATAAAAGAAAGGTGATTTGGCATGAAATATTTTTTGGAATTATTGTCGTTTTCGGACTTTATATGATATTTAAAGTTGAAACGGAATACCTGACCGGCATAATTCTCGCCCTGTGCGCTGCTTTCTTATCGGCTGCTTTTACTTTGATAAATGGAAAAATCGCCAAAATTGAGGATGCCTCCGTAATTTCACTTTATGAGCTATCGTTTGGCACCATGGTGATTACCGGATATCTATTCTATTTATCCTTAGTTGGTTCTGGAACTGAAGGATTTTCCATGAAATTTTTTAGTTTGTCCCAAGCAGACATGGGCTATTTATTGATTCTAGCATTATTTTGCACGGCTTATGCCATCATTGCATCTGTAGATGTAATGAAACAATTGAGCCCTTACACCGTGATGCTAACAATCAATTTGGAACCGATTTATGGAATTCTATTGGCACTGCTTATTTTTGGGAACAAAGAAGAAATGAGTACCGGATTTTATTTTGGTGCAGCGATCATTCTTTCGACCGTAATTCTGAACGGGCTTTTCAAGAGCAACTTTAAAATTAAACGCAAAGTTTCAAAATCTTCCCTCTAAAGTTTTATATCTTTGCAGGCTAATTCTTATTTAGCCGTTGCAGTCATGGAATATTTAGAATTCGAATTACCGATAAAGGAACTTCAGGAGCAATATAACAAAGCCTGCAAAATAGGGGAGGATAGCGATGTCGATGTGTCCAATACATGTAAACAGATCGAAAAAAAGTTAACCCTTATAAAAAAGGATATCTACAAAAACTTAACGGCTTGGCAGCGCGTGCAACTTTCGCGCCATCCTGACCGACCTTATACCTCGGATTATATCAAAGCCTTTACCCAGAATTCTTTTTTGGAATTACATGGAGATCGAAATTTTGGCGATGATAAAGCGATGGTAGGTGGCCCGGGAAAAATTGATGATCAAAGTTTTATGTTCATTGGGCAACAAAAAGGTTATAATACCAAAACCAGACAATATAGAAATTTCGGAATGGCAAATCCGGAAGGGTATCGAAAAGCACTTCGATTAATGAAAAGTGCCGAAAAATTTGGTATTCCGGTAGTGACTTTTGTGGATACTCCCGGTGCCTATCCCGGATTGGAAGCCGAAGAACGCGGACAAGGAGAAGCTATTGCTAGAAATATTATGGAAATGACCCGTTTAAAAGTGCCAATTATTGTAGTGATTATTGGGGAAGGAGCCAGTGGCGGGGCACTTGGAATCGGTGTGGGTGACCGCGTATTAATGATGGAAAACACATGGTATTCCGTGATTTCCCCCGAATCTTGCTCTTCTATTTTATGGAGAAGTTGGGAATATAAAGAAATTGCCGCCGAAGCTTTAAAATTGACCGCCAACGATATGAAAAAACAAAAATTGATTGACGGCATCATTAAGGAACCGCTGGGTGGAGCACACAGCGATCGGCAGACTGCTTATGATTCTGTTCGTGAAGCTATTTTGAAAAATTATGAGGAACTCAAAAACTTATCACCATCAAAATTGATCGAAACCCGAATGGAAAAATATTCAGGGATGGGGGTTTTCCAAGGTTAAATTTCCCACACACCGTTATTTCCCATTTAACCGATCTGAAAAGTTCGGTTTTTTTTCGACTTATCAACAAAAATATTTATTTATCAACAGGCGAATGTTCATGATTGGTGAATGATCATCTGGTCATTTTTGAGTGAATTGATTAACATTTTATTTACATTCGTAGCATGGAAAAAGTCAAAGCAATTCAAACTTCAAATTATAGCAGGGGCAATGTAATTTCTCTTGAAAAAGGAAAATTACCCCCGCAAGCACTTGATTTAGAGGAGGTTGTTTTGGGTGCGATGCTAATCGATAAAAAAGGGGTTGACGAAACCATCGATATTCTTCATCCTGATGCTTTCTATAAAGAAGCGCACAAGCACATTTTCGAAGCCATCATCAAACTGTTCGAAAATAGCCAACCTGTTGACTTATTAACCGTTTCCAGTCAACTTAAGAAGGATAAAAAACTGGAAATCAGTGGAGGGGATTATTATTTGATTCAACTTACCCAAAAAGTATCGTCTTCGGCACATATTGAATTTCATGCCCGCATTATTTTACAGAAATATATTCAACGAAGCCTCATAAAAATTTCCAACGAAATCATTGAAGAATCCTACGATGAAAGTACAGATGTTTTTGATTTGCTTGATAAGGCCGAATCAAAATTGTATGAAGTCACCCAAGGAAATGTCAAGCGTTCTTCCGAAACTGCACAAAGCCTTGTTATTCAAGCAAAAAAACGGATTGAGGAAATTTCGAATAAAGAAGGGTTAAGCGGAATTCCTTCAGGATTTGATAAATTGGACAAATTGACTTCGGGCTGGCAGCCCAGCGATTTGATCATTATTGCTGCTCGTCCCGGTATGGGTAAAACTGCACTCACATTGTCAATGGCCAGAAATATTGCCGTAGGAAGGAACATTCCTGTTGCATTTTTCTCCTTGGAAATGTCTTCCATACAGTTGATCACTCGATTGATTTCTTCGGAAACTGGCCTAAGTTCTGAAAAATTAAGAACTGGAGATTTAGAAGGTCATGAATGGGAACAACTCAATGTGAAAGTCAAAGGTTTGGAAAAGGCGCCTTTGTTCATTGATGATTCGGCTTCGCTCTCCATTTTTGACCTGCGCGCCAAAGCACGACGGCTTGCTTCACAACACGGAATCAAATTAATAGTGGTTGATTATTTGCAATTAATGACTGCAGGTGGAAGCCAAAAAGGAGGGAACCGTGAACAAGAAATTTCAACCATTTCCAGAAACCTTAAGTCACTAGCGAAAGAATTGAATATTCCCGTGATTGCGTTGTCACAATTATCGCGTGCCGTTGAAACCCGTGGCGGAAGTAAACGACCTTTACTCAGTGATTTGCGGGAATCGGGGGCAATTGAACAAGATGCGGATATCGTCTCTTTTATATACCGTCCGGAATATTATAAAATTGATGAATGGGACGATGATGAACGAACCCCCACCCAAGGTCAAGCAGAATTTATTGTAGCCAAACATCGAAATGGCGGCTTGGACAACCTGCGTCTAAAATTTGTGGCCACGCTCGGAAAATTCGAAAATTTGGACACTTTTGATTCTCCTTATGAAATTCCATCAAAAATGAACGCTGCCGCAAATGACGATACCTTCAAAAAATTCCCCGATGCGGACGAAGCTTTCGGAAGTTCGATGAACAGGGAAGATCCCGCTGATGATTTCCCATTCTAAATTGCAATTATCGTAACGGTTTTACGTTTTAAATTTCCGTACCTTTAAGTTATGAAAAAGCTATTCTTGTTTTTATTCACCCTTTTTTTTTCCATGAACGCTTTTGCCGCTTATGTGCTGATTCCCATGGATGCGGAATCTCAAAAAGATCATTTGAAAGCCTATGGGATTACCTATTGGGCGTTGAACAATCATCAAAAAGTAAAATGGTTATTGAACTACCGTGGCGGATCTTTTTTGTTTTCAGATAGCGAAGAATTGCGACGCGAATGTCAAATCCGCGGAGTTTCCTTTGAGGTGATCAGCGATACGAAAACCGAAGCAATTCTCGAAGAAATAAGCAGTCCTTCCCAAAATATGGAATCGGTCGTTCTGGAAAAAGCACCGAGAATAGCGGTTTATTCGCCTGAAAGAAATTCCCCGTGGGACGATGCCGTGACCTTGGTCCTGACTTATGCTGAAATTCCGTACACTACAATATATGACCGGGAAGTGCTCAGTGATCAATTGGTTTTGTATGACTGGCTGCATTTACATCATGAAGATTTCACCGGGCAATATGGAAAATTTTATCGAGCATTTCGGTCCGCACCTTGGTATATCGAGGAAAAAGCACAGGCAGAAGCTCTTGCTTCCGAATTGGGGTATGGAAAAGTTTCTCAAGAAAAATTGGCGGTTGCAAAGAAAATCCGCGATTACGTAATTGGAGGTGGATTTATGTTTGCAATGTGCAGCGCCACCGACAGTTTTGATATCGCACTTTCGGCGGAAGGCGTGGATATTTGTGAACCCATGTTCGATGGGGATGCAAGCGATCCAGGATATCAGAATCGAATAGACTACAGCAAAACTTTTGCTTTCACAGACTTTATTCTTGAAAAAAATCCGATGGTCTATGAGTTTTCATCTATTGATATGACCGCTAAACGCCAGGTTCCAAAAGAAAAAGATTATTTCACTTTGATGGATTTCTCTGCGAAATGGGATCCCGTTCCCACCATGTTATGCCAAAATCACACTTCTCTGGTGAAGGGTTTCATGGGTCAAACCACGGCTTTTGATTCCGATCAGATTAAAGCGACAGTTTTGGTTATGGGTATTAACAAGATTAATGGAGAGGCACGATATATTCACGGTACTAAAGGAAAAGGATTTTTTACTTTTTATGCTGGGCATGATCCGGAAGATTATCAGCACCGCGTAGGCGATCCGAAAACGGAGTTAAGTCTGCACCCAAATTCGCCGGGCTATCGTTTGATTTTGAATAATGTGTTATTTCCAGCGGCAAAAAAGAAGAAGCATAAAACGTAATAAATTTTGAATTCAGAATTTTGAATTCAGAATAACCGCTCACTGTCATTGAACATTCACTTTTTATCTGGGGTCTCATAGAATTTTTGATCCGGAATTACTATAATTTCAACCCTTCGATTTTGCTGTTTTCCAACTTCGGTTTTGTTGGTCGATTTTGGTTTGGATTCGCCATAGGCCTTTGTAGTGTATGTGAATTCCCCCTTTCCCTTTAGAAGATCATTTAGTTTATCAGCGACACTGATGGCTCGGTTTTTTGAAAGAATTATGTTATACGGAATACTTCCATCGCTGTCTGTATGTCCTTCGATCAAAATTTCGGCATCGCCAATTTTAATAATATCTGTTGCCAATTGTTCCAGGATATCCAAGGATTTTTCTTTCAAATTATATTTTGCGATATCGAAAAGCACGTCGGCATTGAGACTTAATCTAAAAACGCCGCTCACGGTTCCCATCGCATCCATATCGGATCCGGGCGTATTCCCAGGGCAAAAAGATTTCAAATCAGTTAGGCGCACAAAATAATATATTTCTCCTTTTCCGAGATCAGCTGAGGAAATATCAATGGAAGATGTTCCGCCTCTAACCGGTCCTAACTTTTCCCATTTTTTTCCATCGGTTGAAATTTCCACATCAAAAGGTTCCACGGAAGGGCCCACTTCAAAAAAATAGAGATCTTTCCCCGGCATATCAATAAATCCATTGTTTTTAAATTCCAACACCAATTGACCGCCGCATCCTAAAGATACGTACTCTGCGCTGTCATATTCAGTGTAATCGGGCTCGCCCAGGGCTTTTTCAGGATTGGAGAATTTTTCAATAGCTTTTGGGAAACCAGGGGTAAAGGAGATGACGCTGTCGGCAAAAGAAATTTCGCCCAAAGCCATATAAATAGTGTTATTCTGGGTATCTCGATAGAATTTTCCAAAATGTGAAAATGGCTGTTCTTGGGAATAAACGTTTAAGAGGTTTCCCAATAAAAAGATCAATATGAAGTATCTTTTGACCATGACGAATAATTCCTCTAATATATACTAAAAAATTCCATCCGCAATATAATTGGGATGGGATTCTATAAGTAAAGTAATTTATTTTTGGTTATTTTATTTTTTCGACGATTGCCTTGAACGCTGCCGGGTGATTCATTGCTAAATCGGCCAATACCTTACGGTTTAGTTCAATTCCGTTAGCTTTTATTTTCCCCATAAATTGCGAATAAGACATTCCATGTAATCGGGCCCCAGCGTTGATACGCATGATCCATAAAGCACGGAAATTCCTCTTCTTGGTTTTGCGATCCCTATAAGCGTACAACATTGCTTTGTCCACCGCATTTTTGGCAACCGTCCAAACGTTTTTACGTCTTCCGAAATAGCCTTTTGCTTGTTTTAATACTTTTTTTCTTCGTGCCCTTTTGGCAACTGAATTTACTGATCTTGGCATAATTTTTCTTTTGTTTTTGTAGCAGGCGATTTTTTATTATAAACTTAGAGTATTTATAACTCGTAATTCATAACTCATAACTCTTTTTTAGAGCCTACTCCAGGGTTATTATTAAATTGATTTAACCATCATTCTACAAGTGTTTAATATAGAATTAATCCCAATGGATTATTTCAAGCACAATTGAAGTTTGATATTTTTTTCATCAGCCTTCGAAACCAAGGTTGAATGAGTCAATGCAAGCTTGCGTTTTTTTGATTTTTTGGTCAAAATGTGACTTTTGAACGCGTGCTTTCTTTTGATTTTACCGGTGCCGGTCAGCTTGAAACGCTTCTTGGCACTGGATTTGGTTTTCATTTTGGGCATGTTCTCCTGTTTTTATTAATTAACTTTACTTATTATCGTCCTGTTATGTTTTTTTCTGAAAAAAAACCTGTTTGCTTTTTAGACAAATCGGTTTAGACACAACTTATTTTGCTTTTTTAGGGGCAATGAACATGGTCATTCGCTTTCCTTCCAATTTCGGCATTTGTTCCACTTTGCCGTATTCTTCCAAATCTTGTGCAAGTCGGAGTAGCAAAATTTCGCCTTGGTCTTTAAAAACAATGGATCTTCCTTTGAAGAAAACAAAGGCTTTTAATTTGGCACCTTCTTCCAGGAATTTTTTGCCATGGTTTTTCTTGAACTCGTAATCATGATCATCGGTGTTCGGACCAAACCGAATTTCTTTGATCACCACTTTTGTGGCTTTTGCTTTTAGGTTTTTTTCGCGTTTCTTTTGTTCGTAAAGGAATTTTTTATAATCCATTACTTTGGCCACCGGGGGATCTGCATTTGGGGAAATTTCCACCAAATCCAAACCTTGTTCTTCGGCGATTTCCAATGCCTTTTTTGTGGGATAAACCCCCATTTCGACATTATCGCCTACCAAACGAACTTCTTCCGCACGAATTTTTCGATTGATCTTGTGCGGATCTTCTTTAATTTCCCGTAAGGGCTTTCGCGATCTTTTTCTACGTATTGCCAGTTGTTCTGTGTTTTAAATTAAACGTTAAATGTTTTTAGGGTCGAATTTATTTCCTTTCTAATTATTTCTGAAAATGCTTCTACCGTCATACTTCCTAAATCTTCTCCTCCGTGTTTGCGCACGGAAATCGTGCCGTATTTTTCCTCTTGTTCTCCTACAATCAGCATATACGGCAGTTTTTGCAATTCTGCTTCACGAATCTTCTTGCCTATAGTTTCACCTCGATTGTCGATAAGGGCGCGAATTTCGTGATTTTCCAGCAAACTTAAAACTTTTTTCGTGTATTTCTCATATTTTTCGCTCAATGATAAAACAATTGCCTGTTGTGGTGTTAGCCAAAGTGGAAAATTTCCTGCGGTATGTTCCAACAAAATCGCAATAAAACGTTCCATACTGCCGAATGGCGCACGATGGATCATAATCGGACGGTGAAGTTCGTTGTCGCTTCCTTTATAAGTTAGGTCAAAACGTTCTGGTAATGTATAGTCCACCTGAATCGTTCCGAGCTGCCAACTTCTTCCCAAAGCATCTCTTACCATAAAATCCAGCTTGGGTCCGTAGAAGGCGGCTTCACCCTTTTCGATTACGTAAGTCAGGTTTTTTTCTTTTGCGGCGTTGATGATTGCATTTTCTGCCTTTTCCCAATTTTCATCTGAACCAATATATTTTTCGGGTTTGTCCGGATCGCGCAACGAAACTTGGGTAACAAAATTTTCGAAACCCAACGAACCAAAAACATACAAAACCAAATCAATGACATTGTTGAATTCGTCGTGCAACTGATCGGGCGTGCAGAAAATGTGCGCATCGTCTTGGGTAAATCCGCGAACGCGAGTCAATCCGTGCAATTCCCCGCTTTGTTCATAGCGGTAAACGGTGCCAAATTCGGCATAACGTTTTGGTAAATCGCGATAGCTCCAGGAATTTGCATTGTATATTTCGCAATGATGCGGACAGTTCATTGGCTTTAGCATAAATTCTTCACCTTCCTTTGGGGTTTTGATAGACTGAAAACTATCTTCTCCATATTTTGCGAAATGCCCGGAAGTGACGTACAATTCTTTTTGGCCAATATGCGGTGTTATAACTTGTTCATATCCCGCTTTCTTTTGTGCGCTTTTCAGAAAGTCTTCCAAACGTTGGCGCAAAGCCGCACCTTTTGGAAGCCAAAGTGGTAATCCTTGACCTACTTTTTGCGAAAAAGTGAATAATTGCAGTTCTTTTCCCAGTTTCCGATGATCCCGTTTTTTTGCTTCTTCAAGCAGTTCCAAATATTCTTTTAATTCCTTTTGTTTCGGGAAAGAAACACCGTAAATCCTAGTTAATTGCGGATTTGTTTCGTCGCCGCGCCAATAGGCACCAGAAGCGCTGAGCAATTTTATAGCTTTTATTATTCCCGTATTCGGAATGTGACCGCCACGGCACAAATCCGTGAATGTGTCGTGATCACAAAACGTAATATCGCCATCTTCCAAATTTTCAATCAATTCTACTTTGAAAGGATTTTCTTCCTTTTTATAAAAATCCAGCGCGTTTTTTTTGGAAACCGAATGCAATTTGAAATCGTGTTTTCCACGAGCTATCTCCAGCATTTTATCTTCGATTTTTTTGAAATCGGTTTCCGAGATTTTGTGTTCACCAAAATCCACATCATAATAAAATCCATTTTCGATCGCGGGGCCGATAGTTAATTTTATTCCAGGATAAAGCTCTTGTAAAGCCTGCGCCATCACGTGGGAGGAACTGTGCCAAAATGCTTTTTTCCCTTCGGCATCGTTCCATGTGTAAAGAATTAAAGAACCATCGGTGGAGAGTGGGGTAGAAGCTTCTACGATGGAATCGTTAAACTTTGCGGAAATTACGTTTCTGGCCAAGCCTTCACTAATGCTTTTGGCGACTTCCAAAACGCTGGTTCCGGATTCAAATTCTTTGATGCTGCCGTCCGGCAGAGTAATTTTGATCATTGATGGTCGTGCTTTGTGTTGAAATTTATTGGATTGAATACTGGATTTGAAACTCAATTTTGCAAATATAATGCGATAATTCGGCATTACAAGCCTGATTTTTTTTGAAACTATTTATAGGAATGGGAAGCTTTTGTTGTTTATTGAATTTTCTTTGTTTCTGCCCGATTAATCGAATGTTAAAAAACAGAATTTCAATAAATAGGTCTTTGTTTGGAATTTCTGAAGTTGATAATTGTTAGTTGTTTTTTACGTGGATAAACAGGTTTAATAATATAATTATTTTCGTCCACCATTCCTTTCCGAAGATTCTTATATTTTGTTGTTTTTTGACAAAATAGGACCGTTGTTTTATACGACTTATAAAGTTTTCGATGTGCCGTTCCAAGCGAAAAATCTCTTTCGTTGTCCAATCCTTTTCCAGATAACCCATAGTTTTAGATAAGCCTTTTTCAGCACGTCGTGTCCAAACGATAATTATTTCCATTTATCAAATTGCTTCATAACAGTCTCGTGGGGGAGAACCTCCCCGTTTTCAGCTTGTTGAAGTCCTTCTTCGATTTCTGCTTTTTCTTGCATGCTCAACTCTGTCCACCAGTCCAAGTCCATTGGTTCTTCCTCAAAGATAAGCTTGATCTTCTTTAGGATGCTTTCTTTTTTGGTGCTGAGCAATAGTTGCATAATCTCTAATTTTGTGGCTTCTATGTTCATATCTCTGCTTTTTACAAATTTACAAAATAATCACTAATTCGTTAATTGTGCCTCAGAAAAGTTCCTCAATGAGAGAAGGTTTTTGTCGAGTATTTGTCTATTATGCCAAATTAGCCAATCGGTGGATTGGAAGAATCGTCAATTTCTTCCGCATCTTGCGGAACTTCGAAAATTTCTTTTGAAAAGGGGGAAAAACTGATTTGGGAGATTTTCGCTTTTCCTAATAATTTGCCAAATAACTCCCCATTTTCTTTCCATTCAAAGATTTTCCAAGTCGTGGCAATTGGAATATCTTTTACGGTAATGTAATTTTCAAAACTTATAGTGAATTTTTCCCCTTCAGATTGTTCGGTATAGACAACAGCTTTTATCAAGTCCGTTCGGTTATCGGCAAAAACAATATACGTCGAACTTGGAAAAATAGCGATGTTTTTGTCCAAGATCAATTTTAGGGATTCATATTTTTCCGTGACAATTTCCGAAGCCAAAGTTTGCGAACCCGGACTTTTCAGCACAAATGGTAGCGCAAAAAGCGAAGCATGAACGAGGAATTTTGGAGAATTTGTATTGTCCTCTTTTGAGGAAACGTAGGTTTTTTGTCCCTCGAAATAAAAGGATTGTCCATTGTACCGATCGATGCGCATTGCCAAGTTTTCCGTTGCGATGCGAATGGTTTCTTCCAACGTTTCTTTGCCTTCCATCTGTAAACTCAAATGAAACTGAACCATGCCTTTTGCCGCAAAACTATCTTTTTGGTGGACATATTCGATCCTCTTCACAAGTTTATCCACCGGAACTGCGGCTGTTTCTTGTTTCGTCGGTGTTTTTGGTTCCTGGGGATTTTTCTCCTTTTTGTTTCCGCAAGCGATCAGCAGAAAAACACACGCAATTTGTAATATTTTTTTCATCTTCTATTTTTAATGCGTTCAAAAATAGAAAAAATAGGAGGGTTTCTGCCTGATATTTGGATTTAAAAAAGTTCCTCTCAAAAAGAAGGATTATTTATAGCAACAATTAATGAAAGTAGATTATGCATATTCAAGTTGAATAAAAATCATATCTAATCATAAAAATCTGCGTCATCTGCGTTTTATTCCCCTATTTTATCATCTCAAAACTGCGTTTAATGAATTTTGTCAATTCTTCGCCTTTTAAAAGATTTTGTGATAAGCGAGCCAAATCCAAAGCTTGTTTTATCAACCGTTCTTGTTTCTTTTCGGTTTTTGTGTTCAAAATTTCCGAAATCAATTCGTGGTTGGTATTGACCACCAGATTGTACATTTCGGGCATATTTCCCATTCCGAACATTCCGCCACCACCGGTTTGCGACATTTCTTTCATTCGACGCATAAACTCGGGTTGTGTGATGATGAGCGGCGCCGCGGAACTATCCATGGCTTCCAATTGAACGGTGTATTTTTCTTTTGGTACCACTTTTTCAAAATCGACTTTTAGTTTTTCTTTTTCTTCCTCGGAAAGTTTTGAAACCTGATCCTCTTCTTTTTTAATGAGATTATCGATATGATCGCTGTCCACACGAACAAAGGAAATATTCTCTTTTGATGATTCAAGTTTTTGGATCAAATGCGAAACGATCGGCGAATCCAGCAATAAAATTTCATAGCCTTTCTCTTTCGCCGCCTCGATATAACTGTGCTGTTCGTCTTTGTTAGAAGCATAAAGAATGATTAATTTGTCATCTTTATCGGTTTGATTTCCTTTAATTTTTTTCTCAAATTCCTCCAGTGTAAAATAGTTTCCATCAACGGTCGGGTACAAGGCGAATTGTTGTGCTTTTTCAAAGAATTTTTCTTCGGAAAGCATTCCATATTCAATAACGATCTTGATATCGTTCCATTTTTTCTCGAATTCTTCGCGGTTGTTGTTGAACAATGATTTCAGCTTGTCCGCAACTTTCCGTGTGATATAACTTGAAATCTTTTTCACGTTGCCATCGGCTTGTAAATAAGAGCGCGAAACGTTCAATGGAATGTCTGGCGAATCGATCACTCCGCGCAACATGGTCAAAAATTCCGGCACAATACCTTCCACATTGTCAGTAACGAAAACCTGATTTTGGTACAACTGAATTTTGTCGCGTTGTGCCGCCATTTCCTGTGTCATTTTTGGGAAATAAAGGATTCCTGTCAAATTGAACGGATAATCCACGTTCAAATGAATGTGGAAAAGCGGTTCTTCAAATTGCATCGGGTACAATTCGCGGTAGAATTTGTTGTAATCTTCATCTGTCAATTCGCTGGGCTGTTTCGTCCAAGCAGGATTCGGATTATTGATGATATTATCAACAGTTACGGTTTTTTCCGAGGTCTCGGGATCATCTTCTGGAGCATCTTCGGCCTTCGGCAAGGTTTTTTCTTTGGTGCCGAATTTGATCGGGATCGGCATGAATTTGTTGTATTTTGTCAACAATTCCCGAATACGGCTTTCTTCCAAAAATTCCTTGTCATCTTTGTTGATATGCAGAATGACTTCAGTTCCGTGCTCTTTTTTGTCGGCTTCTTCCAACGTAAATTCTGTGGTTCCCTCACAAACCCAATGCGCTGCAGGTTCATCTTTGTATGATTTGGTGATGATTTCCACTTTATTCGCGACCATAAAAGCCGAATAAAAACCAAGTCCAAAATGGCCAATGATTCCGCTATCTTTTGACTCTTTGTATTTTTCCAAAAATTCACCTGCACTGGAAAACGCCACTTGGTTGATGTATTTTTCAACTTCTTCCTTGGTCATTCCCACCCCTTGATCCAAAATGTGCAGGGTTTTGTTCTTTTTGTCGATTTTCACCTCGATTTGTGGATTTCCATATTCCACTTTTGCCTCGCCAATTTGAGTAAGGTGCTTTAATTTTAATGTAGCGTCGGTTGCATTCGAAATTAATTCCCGAAGGAAAATTTCATGATCGCTATATAAAAATTTCTTGATAAGTGGAAAAATATTCTCCACCGAAACATTGATGTTCCCAGTTGCCATATTTTTATTTTTTTGTTGAAGTATTTAATTTGGTTAGAAACAAGTCAAAAAAAGTACCATTTTTAGAATATATGACAGCTTGTCATTCTCAGGATAAATTATGATTCAAGTTCGAATAACTTTCGAATAGTTTAACAAAGTTTATTGGGAGAACAAAGAAGAAAGAGGCCAACAATTCGTAATTTTGAAATTCAGATTAACCGAAATAAAAAACCCCACAGAAAATGGAAACGGAGCCAAAAACAAACAAGAGTCGATCAAAAAAAATAGTTTCCAAGGAAAAATTGATGGAGCGCTACATGGATTATATATTGGAAAATGGGCAAGCACCAAAATCGATTTATAAATTCTCAAAGGACAACAAATTTTCGGAAGCGGAATTTTATGCGCACTTCGGAAGTTTTGAAGCGTTACGCGATGAGGTTTGGAATGAATTCTTTCAGCGAAGTTTATCATTGGTCGAAAAAGATGAGAAATGGGAAACCTATTCTTCCCGAGAAAAATCACTCCTTTTTTTCTTTACATTTTTTGAAAATTTGAGTGTAAATCGCAGTTATGTTTTATGTGTGTTGACGGAAAAAGGAGAAACCATGCAGAACCTTCGCCAACTAAAAGTTTTGCGAAAAAATATGAAGGAGTTTGCCAAAGAATTGATCCAAGAGGATATGGAAACCCAACGGCATAAAATATTGAAGCGCAACGGAACGATTTTCTCTGAAGGAATTTGGGCACAAACCTTGTTCCTATTACGTTTTTGGATGAAAGACAATTCACCAAATTTCGAAAAAACGGATATTGCCATCGAAAAATCCGTGAACACAGCTTTCGATCTTTTTGATACCGCGCCTTTGGAACGAATGATGGATTTTGGGAAATTTTTATGGAAAGAAAGAATATTTTAATTCCACAACAAAAATGTGAAGAATGAAGACGATCAATAAAATTCCCGTCGGAAAACTTGGGCGCACTTCCAAATTGGTGCAAACCGGTGCAAAAGTTGGCAGGAATTACCTGAAATATTACGGCGAAAAAGCTTTCAACCGAGAACTTGGTCGCGAGAAATTGGATGAGAATAATGCTTCTGATATTTACGATGGCCTGAAAAATCTTAAAGGTAGCGCACTGAAAATGGCGCAAATGCTTTCCATGGAAAAAAGTTTGCTGCCGAAAGCATATATCGACAAATTCAGTTTGGCACAATTCAGCGTTCCGCCCTTGTCGGCTCCATTGGTTCGGAAAACCTTCAAAAAATACCAAGGTGCTTATCCTGAAGAAATATATGATTATTTTGAAACCGATTCTATCAATGCCGCCAGTATTGGGCAGGTTCATCGTGCTGAAAAGTATGGGAAGAAACTGGCCGTGAAAATCCAATATCCCGGAGTTGCGGAAAGTATTGGTTCCGATTTAGCGATGGTGAAACCCATTGCCATAAAAATGTTTAATCTTCAGGGGAAAGATTCACAAAAATATTTCAAGGAAATTGAAAGTAAACTGCTGGAAGAAACAGATTATGTTCTGGAAGTGGAACAAAGCACGCTTATTTCAGAGGCTTGCAAGCATATTCCACATCTGAAATTTCCGAACTATTATAAAGAACTTTCCAACGAACGCATTATTACGATGGATTGGATGGAAGGTTTGCACTTGAGTGATTTTGTAAAGACCAACTTTAGCAAAGAAACCGCGAATTCATTGGGCCAAGCCTTATGGGATTTTTATATGTTTCAAATCCATCAACTGAAAATGGTACAGGCCGATCCGCATCCGGGGAATTTTTTGGTGGATAAAGGTAGAAATCTGATTGCGATAGATTTTGGTTGTATTAAAAAAGTGCCAGATGAATTTTATGTGCCTTATTTCGAATTGGCAAAATCTGGAAATCTCAATGATTCCGAATTTTTCACCAAAAAATTATATGAATTGGAACTACTTCGGGAAGATGATGGTCCGAAAGAAATTGAATATTTTTATAATTTATTTCATGAAATGTTAGCGGTTTCCATGAGTCCGTTGCAAAGTGAAGTTTTTGACTTTTCGGATGGTGCTTTCTTGGAAAAATTGGCAGAACTAAGTGAAAAATATAGTAAAGATCGGGAATTGCGCAAAATGAACGGCAGCCGGGGAAGTAAGCATTTTCTATATTTCAGCCGGACATTTTTTGGCTTGTATAACCTTCTGAACGATTTGAAGGCAGAAGTTAAAATTAATTCTAACTTTGGGTTTAAACCCTAACCCTTAATTTAAACATCAAAATGTATCGATCCAAAATTGCCGGTCTGGGGAAATTTCTTCCCGAAAATGTGGTCACAAACGATGACCTTTCCAAGAAAATGGATACCAATGACGCTTGGATCCAAGAACGAACGGGCATCAAGGAACGCCGTCATATTAAAAGGGGCGACGGAAACACCACTGCCACAATGGGTGCCGAAGCCGCAAAAATTGCTTTGAAACGTGCCAAAATCGATAAAAATGAAATTGAACTCATTGTTTTTGCAACCTTAAGTCCCGATTATTATTTTCCCGGTTGCGGTGTTCAGGTACAGGAAATCTTGGATATTCATACTTGTCCGGCCTTGGATGTTCGGAATCAATGTAGTGGGTTTATTTATGCATTATCGGTGGCCGATCAATTTATCAAAACCGGAATGTACAAAAATGTGCTGGTGATAGGAAGTGAAAATCAGAGTGGTGGTTTGGACTTTACAACTCGCGGACGCTCGGTTTCGGTAATATTTGGAGATGGGGCAGGGGCAGCCGTTCTAACTCGAAGTGATCACAATAGTCAAGGGATTTTATCGACACATTTACATTCAGAAGGAAAAAATGCATTGGAACTTTCCTTGCGTGGGCCGAGCACATTGCATTGGGTGCCAGAAATGATGGAAGAAAATCCCGAAAAATGGGGAGAAAATATTCCTTATTTCCCCTATATGAATGGTCAAGTTGTTTTCAAAAATGCAGTGGTTCGTTTTTCGGAAGTAATTCATGAAGGATTGGATAACAATGGATTAACAATAAAAGATATTGATTTATTGATTCCTCATCAGGCAAATTTGAGGATTTCTCAATTTATCCAGAAGAAATTCAAATTGGACGACGACCAGGTTTTTAACAACATCCAAAAATACGGAAACACCACCGCGGCATCAATTCCCATAGCGTTGACCGAAGCTTGGGAGGAAGGAAAAATTAAAGAAGGAGATGTAGTTGTCCTTGCAGCTTTTGGTAGCGGATTCACATGGGGAAGTGCAGTTTTGAAGTGGTAAACTGATATCAAACAGCCCCCAAAAAAAAACGTCTCTTCCCGAAGAAAAGGCGTTTTTATATAGAAATTTTTGGTTTTCGCTTAGTAAAAGGGCTAATTCAAACTAAATCATAACCAATCTTCCTTTATATTAAGACGAAATAGAACCGATAAAATTTCATTTTTTAACGAAGTTTAACATATTGATTTTTAGTAAACAATGTTATCGTGCCTTTACTTATATTTTACAACAAGTTGTATCTTTCACTAGGCGGAAACAATAAGTCAAGTCCTTTTTCGACTCCTTTTAAAACGCTGTCATTCTGATTGCTTGCACTATTTTTGGTATTTCATTGACCAAAATTGTTATATACCTTTGATTTTTTTATTTCTGTTATGATAGCCAATTCAAAGCCTTTTGAGTAATCCCATTATACCAATCAATTTCATTGTCTGTTGAGTTTGCTAATTCGCTGGAATATTCAAAAACTGTTTAATGTGCTTGGGTTTAGGAACATAACTTATATTATGTGAATCCTCAACCATTTTTGTAAACACGTCCAACGGTAATGGAATAATTGTTGAAGTACCGCCATAATAACTAATATTCATTTTATGTAAAGCATAAAAATGTGCAATGCAAGAGGTATTAATATTTGGTGCAATAAATAAACAATAAGCTGGTTTGTTGGTCTCCTTTTTCATTTTGGCAAGGTGGCGTGTAACAGGTTCGCCTTCTGTTTCATATTGTCTTTGCCCACCTTGCATTGTTACTTCAACGGTCAATCCAAAGTCTCCATAATGACACACAATATCTGCCATATTTCCTTGGGCGGTGGACATTGGGTTGCCAAAGTCATCAAATTTTAGATTTGCTTTTATGTTACCTCCATCTATCATTGTCATTGCCCGCCAAGTGTTCCATTCTAACATTAAGGGCGAATCGTATAATGATTTGTCGAGAATTTGGTCAAAAGTGGTGTTTATGTCTTCAAATAGACGATAATCTTTTATGGCAGCTACTTGATTGCTAATGAATTTTTCTTTTCTCTTGTCCAACTCGTCTGCCAAAATATTTTTTAGGACTTTCAAGCTATAAGAGTCATCAATTTTAATATTAGGGAATTCTGTTTTAATCTTATTGACAAGCAGCACTCGATTGTCGGATAGAAGGACAGGAAGTTCCGCATTCCCTAAGTATTCCAAATATAGCTTTTCGCTGTCTATAAAATTAGGGTCTCTTTCTGTGTATGCCAAGAAATAATCAACTTCCTCTATTTTTTCTTTTGCGATTGATAGTGACTTTCCAATATGTGAAATGTTCACTAATCCTGTGGCTCTCAAATATCGAACACAAGCGTTTGCGTAATCCCTTAGGTTTGATGCCTGAGTTTTTAAAAATGTTGAAACAGAAGCGTCTTTTATTTCTCTTGTTTTGGTTTTGCCTGATCGTATGCGGTCTGAAAAAATTTGGCGTAGTTCAGACTGTAGATAGTCTTTGTAGAATTTTTTGTAATTCCCTTTATTTTGTGCTTTTTCAATTCTAAACTGGTCAATCTTAGAGACGATAGAATCAAAATTTCGGTAATCAGTTATTTGAAGACCAAACAGCCTTAATTCATCAAACTTCAATGAACCAAAGTGGCGAATTAGTCGGAATAGTTCGAGATAAGGCTTCACCCAAAAATCTGCTGCTTTATCTGTTGGTTTGTGAAAAGGTGATGGTACTTGAAATTTGAGTAATTGTCTTAAAAATATTTCATCTTTTCTTTTAGAAGCAACCAATTCAGTTCCTGCTTGCGTAAGGCTTATGGTAGGTGAAAGCGAAACAAATCCAAGAGCTTTTGGCGCACGATTTATTCTATTCCTTGCACTAAATGAGGGGTCTTTAGCACCTTTGCCATTGAAGAAGTTTTCTTCTTTCAATAGCTCCATAAATGCACGTTGGGTTTCGGTATTCCATTTCTGACCTGCAAAATGAGTGTTTAACAACTCAATTTCAGGAATCATTTTGGCGGGTGTTCTTGGGGATGTAGTAACAAATATTACTTTACTGTCGATTCTTGCCATATTATTTAAAGTGCAAATTCTTCTTGAAATTTAATTTCAGGTGAGCGTTTTTCAGCTTCGTTGCCGTAATTCGAAATTAATATATGATTTGCCGCAGATTTGAATCTGTTTTTAATATTCACAGCATATGACTTTCCATATTCATCTACAATCATATCCCCATATAATTTTTCGGTTAATGGTGTTCTTCCAATGACCATTAACGCTTTGCATTTCAATTCTCTAAAATCAGCAGCTAAAGTTGTATGATTTTTTTCAGTAAATCCGTCCTTGTGTTCCACATTACCATAATCGGAAAATGTGCAATCGTAAGGCGGATCTAAAAACATAAAATCATCTTCTTCTTCCATTTCAAAAATATTCTGGTAATCAGAATTGAAAATTTCTGTGTTTGAGAGTAATTTGCTGTGAGATTCAGTAACTAATGAAGTATTCAAGTTTGCATATCTTCCGTACGGCACGTTAAATTCCCCTTTAGCATTATATCGAATCATTCCTGAGTAGGCAGTTTTGTTTATGAAAAAATACAAAAGTGCTTCAGAACATTTTTTTTCAGATAGGTTATTAAACATTTCCCTAATTTGATAGTAAAGGGTTTCGTTATCATCCTTTACTCGCTTTTCGGGTGTTTGTTTTTTAAGTTCTTCAAACTTCTTCCTATTTACTTTGTAAATTTCTCCTATCTCTTTAAGTTCTTTTTGTAAGCTATCGAAATCGTTTTTAATGCCAAGATAAAAATCCATTAGCCTGGAATTAATGTCATTGATAATGGCTCTTTTGGGCTCTAAATAGAAGAACAAAGCACCACCTCCAAAAAAAGGTTCTATGTATTTTCCTTCAAATCTTGGGATATGTTTTAGGATATGAGGAATTTCTTTTGATTTTCCCCCTCTGTATTTGACTAATGGTTTCATACTTTGGATATTTTTCGTTTGTATTCTACAATGTTTTCAGCAACTATATTTAAAATATTTGAAGCGTCATCATCATTTGCAATAATTTCATAAATCTTGTCTGCTGACCAAAGTCTAATGAGTTTCTTTTTGTCAAAGTCTAATAACTCTGCAAGCATTTCAATTTGTTCTCGTTTAGCACGTCTGTCGCCTTTTTCAATTTTACAATATGTTGCTGTGTCTATTTCTAAAGCAGCAGCAATTTTTCTTTGAGGCATTTGCTTCACTTCTCTAAGTACTTTTAATTTATTGCCGAACAATGTTGTCATAATCTTGTCTTGACGTTATTTGGCAAAAATACTAATTTGAAAACTAATACCTGCAATTATGATTAATATTCTTGTAGAAACTGGGTCGTTTTTTAGGTGTAGGTTAAGCATAAGTAAAGTATAGGAAAATATACACATACTATTGTGGGATTTACTGAAACTTGGGGGATGGGAGTATCCTATATATAATTTTCAAAGATTTTTCATTTCATATTTTAATGGAATTTTTTAGAATTTTTTTAGCTTGTGGGCAACATATAAACATTGAAAAATGAACCAACATCTCATTTTACTTCATGGAGCTTTAGGCAGTAAAGCACAGTTTAAAAATCTTTGTGATTTGCTATCTCCAAATCTTAAAATCCATTCGTTGAATTTTTCGGGACACGGCGAAAAATGGACCTCACTCGGGAAGAATCTGAAAATTGGGTGAAAATAATGTAACGGGGAATTATCTGGAAATGACCGGATCAAAACATCCAATTGAACAGATGGACAATATGGAATTGGTCAAAATTATCATCGGCTTCTTGAGTACTATTGATCGTTAAGAAAGAATATTCCCATCGACCATCGTTAATTTGCGGTCTGCCATGTCGGCGAGTTCTTCGTTGTGCGTCACGATGACAAAAGTCTGACCAAATTCATCGCGGAGCTTGAAGAAAAGTTGGTGTAAATTTTCGGCCGATTCGCTGTCCAAATTTCCCGAAGGTTCATCGGCAAAAATTACAGAGGGTTTATTTATTAATGCGCGTGCGACTGCTACTCGTTGTTGTTCCCCGCCGCTCAATTCATTTGGTTTGTGGTTTTTTCGGTCAGAAAGACCAAGAAAATCCAATAATTTTGTCGCCTGTTTTTCGGCTTCTTCTTTTGATATTCCAAGAATGAAAGCGGGCAAACAAATATTCTCGATCGCGGTAAATTCCGGTAATAGTTGATGAAATTGGAAAATAAATCCAATATGTCGGTTCCTGAATTTTGACAATTCCTTGGCAGAAAGCGCAAGTACATCTACTTGATTTACCTTCAATACACTTTTCGTTTTGGAACTCGCCCGGTCCAGTGTCCCCAAGATATGCAACAAAGTGGTTTTTCCAGCTCCCGAAGGACCAACAATTGAAATTATTTCACCTTTTTCGACATGTAGATTGACACCTTTTAAAACATGAAGGTCATCATAATATTTATGGATTTTTTGGGCATGGATCATTAATAAAATAATTTTTGACGAAGATACGGATTACATGAATTTTTGCCGTTACTTTCCCAAAAATTAGCTTTAGTAATAAAATCCATGCTAAGATCGCGTTAAAGCTTGATTCGGATGAATTATGATTGTTTAATTTTGGAAAAATATTTTTTTGTATGTCGGAAATAAAAACAGAGAAAGCCACGCTTGCTAGCGGATGTTTTTGGTGCTCGGAAGCGGTTTTTCAGAATTTGCAAGGTGTATATGATCTGCAATCAGGTTTTTCGGGTGGAAGCATTAAAAATCCTGCGTACCGGGAGGTCGTAACAGGAAAAACAGGTCATGTTGAGGCGGTTCAGTTTAAATTCGATCCGGAGAAAATTAGTTACCGGGAATTATTACTCATATTCTTCACCACGCACGATCCCACAACTTTGGACCGACAAGGAAATGATGTTGGCACCCATTATAATAGCGTGATTTTTTATCATAACGAAAAACAAAAAGAAATTGCAACAAAGGTTATTGCCGAGTTGAACGAGGAGATTTTCAATGGAAAAATAGTTACGGAAATCCAGGAAGCCACCGAATTTTATGACGCTGAAGAGGATCACAAAAATTTCTACCAAACTCACAGGGAATTTCCATATTGCCAAGTGGTTATTGACCCGAAAATTCAGAAATTACGAAAAATGTTCTCCGAGAAACTTTCGTCTTAAATATCCCTATAATTCGAAACGATGATTATGCGAAGTGGGCGTGTTTATTGTAGATAAAACATTCCACTCAAATTATTCTTCCTCGTCGTCGTTCTTTGGTTCTGGAATTTCAATAAGCGGAAAATTCATTTCATCGTCGTCGTAATCGTCCTCGTCATAATTCGCCATGGAATTTTCTAGGCGCGTGCTCACTTTTACCAAATAAATACAGTCTTCGGTCCGTACTTCCACGGCATCCACGATTTCATTGTTCGCATTTTTGAAGGAAATAATGTCCTTGTCATCATATCCATCCGGATATTTGTCCACTAAAAGGCCCAAAATTTTCGGGGTTAATTTTTTGTAGTCGACGATGGTTCTTTTCATATTGTTTTATAAAGTATTTTTTAAATACGTTGCAAATAACAAACTTAAATATAACTTCTCAAAACCCAAAATTAATTTCTCACACACATAGGGTTCAACGTACGACCCAATCTAAATACTAAGGTAACTTATTGATCTTTTGGATTGTAGCAATATTATCACAGCGCTCTATGATAATTTCAAGGTTCAACTTCTTATATTCCCCGAACACATTGTAAATATTGCAAGAGTCCAGATGGGTTTTGCTTTTACTAAAATCCACATCACCGGTTTTCAAAATGTGGTTTACACTTGCGGTATCAATATTATGTTCCGTAAAAAATTGTTCGGCCTGATCGCTATATTCATGCTTCAAAACCCTGATACTTTTAAGCGTTCTGGCATCCGGGCCATATTCACAGGAAGTTTTTTTTCCGCTCAAAAAGAAGACCAAAAAGATAATACCAATGGTAAATCCGCCAAAATAATAGAGAAAACGATGGGCAAGTTTCATAAAAATTCGAAGTAGGGTTAAAAGTTAAAGAATTAAAAGTTAAAGCAAAGATTAAAAAAATGAAAGTTCTGTTCACTTACAACTTTTAAAAAATCAACAAATTGATATCTCTGTGGGTGAGGCCGAACCATTCTGCAATGGATTTGTTGGTCAAAATTCCGTGGTAAAAATACAATCCATTTCGCAAACCGCGGTCATAACGCAGCGTATTTTCCAAACCGCCTTCTTCGCCGATATGCAGAAGATAGGGTGTAAAAATATTGCTGATGGAAATGGACGAAGTCCGGGAATAGCGGGAAGGAATATTGGGAACACCATAATGGATGACCCCATGTTTTATGAAAGTCGGAGAATCATGACTTGTGATCTCGCTGGTTTCCACACAGCCGCCCATGTCAATACTCACATCAATGATCACCGAACCTTTTTTCATGTGCATTACCATTTCTTCGGAAACCAGAATAGGGGAGCGGTCTTTTCCACGAATCGCTCCAATAAGTACATCGGCGCGACGCAAGGCATTTGATAAATGTTTGGGCTGAACCGTAGAGGTATGCAGAGGTCTGCCGAGATTGGTTTGAATATTGCGCAATTTGGTGAGTGAATTATCAAAAATTTTGACATTAGCGCCCAATCCAAGTGCCGAGCGGGTTGCAAATTCACCAGCCGTTCCCGCGCCCAAAATCACCACTTCGATAGGAGGGACACCACTAATATTTCCAAACATAACACCATAGCCTTTTGCAGGGTTCGACAAAAGTTCGGAGGCGATCAATACCGCGGCGGTTCCGGCAATTTCGCTTAAGGCTTTTACTGCGGGATAACTGCCATCTTCATCGCGGATATATTCAAATGCCAAAGCGGTGATCCGTTTTTCGGCCAGTTTTTCGAAATAACTTTTGGATTGTGTTTTAAGTTGTAGGGCGGAAATCAAAATAGTTTGCGGATGAACGATCTCCAATTCTTTCATTGAGGCCGGCTCGACTTTCAGCACAATGGGGCAAGAAAAAATTTTCTTGGGGTCATTGCATATTTCCGCTCCGGCTTTGCTATATTCGTTATCCGTAAACTTTGCGCCTTCGCCCGCACCGCTTTCCACCAAAACCCGATGGCCATGAGCCGTAACGGCTGCGACGGCATCTGGCGTGAGGCACACCCGCTTTTCTTGATAAGAGGTTTCTTTTGGCAAACCGATGAACAATGCGCCTTTGGAACGCCATATTTCCAACATTTCTTCTTGTGGCAGCAGTTCTGCCTGGCTGAAAGGAGTGGAAGGTTTGCTCATAATTATGGGTTATCCAATAAAGAACGTGAAATTTTGAATAGTAACAAAATAAACAGACTATTTTTATTTGAACAAGTCTCCAATTTGTTGATAGATACTGCGTTTTCCCCCTAATTTACGCTCAAATTCCGCCAAATCTTCCCCTTGAATCTCTGAAAAGAGTTTGGCCCGAATCAAATAAACGAATGGAACGATGATGAGCATCATGGGGAAAACGTACCAAAGCTCGATCAGATCGAAATATTTCAAATCATCGTTTAACACGCTCATCAATTGAAATGCAAACATTAATATCGGAATTAAAATTACATGTCTCCACCAATGTTTACATGTCAAAAACCATAAGCACAGCAAGAAAAGGGGAACAAATTTTCCCATAAAAATCCATCCTGAAATATAGACACTTTCATAATATTCACTTTTATAAGTAAACAAAAAAGTTTCCCAAGTTTTAGCGGTCGGGAAACTTGCATATAAATAAAATATAAAAGGGGAGAGTGCAATAATTAATGCAACAATACTACCCGTTAGTAGGGATTTTTTTGATGCTATCTTTGTCGATGTTTTGTTCTGCATGGATGTCATCTATACTTTGGGGGCTGCAAGATGTAAATGATGTAAAAGCTGTTGCGGCAAAAGCCAATGCGAATATAATACTTTTAGTTTTCATAATAAAAATGTTTTTTAGGTTATTTGATGGTACAAACCTACAATGAACTTTTCTAAAACATTTAACTATTTTTACCGTACCTTTGTCGGTTTTGCCGTTGAAAAACCATAATTGCCGATACAATTTTTACCAAAGATAGGTTTTGAAAGTTGAATGACCAAGTGAATTGGTGAATTAGTGAATTAGTGAGTGGGTGAATTGGTGAATGGGTGAATTGGTGAATTAGTTAATGACAAATTCACAGACAGAGTTTGACTTACACTCCCGGTTAAATGAATAACTGAGTAACTGAGTAACTGAATAGGTATAATGACACTCACATATTCACAAACTCACATATTCACAAACTCACAGATTCACAAACCAACTTTCATGGAATACCTATATCTTTGTCTTCTTAAACTCCGAAATGACTGAATATATCCCATATTGCGATACGAATTATTTTTCTAATTTAATCTGTGATTACCTTAACGGAAAGAAAGAATTGACCTCTTTTTTCAATCATTTTCCAAAGCTCGAAAATTTTGAAAAACAGTTTAATGAAAAACAGAAATCCTATTCTTCGGAAAACAGGGAGGTTTTGCTGGAAATGCTTAGCCATTATTATAAAGACAAAAAGACTTCTTCTGAAACAAATACAAATATAGGTCTGCTTTCGAAAGATTCCACTTTTACTGTCACCACAGGCCACCAACTAAATTTGTTCACCGGTCCGCTTTATTTTTTGTACAAAATCGTGTCCGCGATCAATCTTGCAAAACAACTCAAAAATGAATATCCAGATCGCGATTTTGTTCCGGTTTACTGGATGGCAACCGAAGATCACGATTTTGAAGAAATCAATTTTTTCAATTTTAAAGAAGAAAAAATTCAATGGGAAAAAGATGCTTCCGGTGCGGTCGGCGAACTTTCCACAGAAGGATTGGATAAAGTTTTCGATGAATTCTCTGAAAAGTTAGATTCCTCTAAAAATGCCGATTTTTTGCGCGAATTATTCAAAAACGCTTATTTGAAGCACAAAACCTTTTCTGATGTCACTTTCTATATTGCCAACGAACTGTTCGGCGAATACGGATTGGTTTGTTTGGATGCTAATACCCCAGCATTAAAAAAATTGTTTGTTCCGCAAATTAAAAATGAATTGTTGCGGCAAGAATCGTTTGAAAAAAGCAAACAAAAAATCCAGGACCTTCAAGAAAATGGATATTCGGTGCAAGTAAATCCGCGGGAAATCAATTTGTTTTATATGACGAAAAACCTGCGGGAACGAATCATAAAAACGGGGAATAATTATCGCGTGAATGAAACCGAACTTTCGTTTGATGAAAAAGAAATATTGGAATTGGTAGAAAATCATCCCGAACGTTTTTCGCCAAATGTGGTCACGCGTCCTTTGTTTCAAGAAGTGGTTCTCCCCAATTTATGTTATATCGGCGGTGGGGCCGAAATTGCTTATTGGTTTGAGCTGAAGGATTATTTTGAAGCTGAAAAAATTCCCTTTCCCATTTTATTGTTACGAAATTCGGCCTTGTTGGTTTCGGAAAAACAAATTCGGAAATTGAAGAAAATGAACCTTTCTTGTAAGGATTTATTTCTTCCGCAAAGCGATTTATTAACCAAACATACAAAATCCATTTCTGAAATAAACATCGATTTTTCCCCGCAAAAGAAACAGTTGGAAAAGCAATTCGAAGCCTTGTACAAACTGGCAGAAAAAACCGATAAATCGTTTTTGGGAGCAGTTTCCGCACAAGAAAAAAAGCAAACGAACGGTTTGGCACATCTTGAAAAACGCTTATTGAAAGCCCAAAAGCGCAAATTGAAGAGTGAACTGCAACGGTTGACGGATTTGCAAAATGAACTTTTTCCGAACCAAAGTTTGCAGGAACGCCACGATAATTTCAGCACATTTTATTTGGAATATGGTGAAAAATTGATTCCGAAATTGTTGAAAGAACTGGAACCTTTGAGGCTGGGATTTCAGGTTGTTTTTGGTTTTGAGAATTAATTGGTCTTTACAATTTAATCTTAATTTTCAACAGTTCCGGCCATAAAAAAAAACTTATCTTTGATTAAAACATTTCAAGATGGATATTCAATTGGAGAAATATAAATTGATGGAATGGCTTGTTGGTCTTGAGGATGAAACACTTATTTCAAAATTACGAAATATCCAACAAAGCCTAAGTGAGAGTGGTTATTCCAATGACATTTCCAAGTTGGAAAAAACTATGATTGAAATTGGTTTACGTGATTTAGCCGAAGGGAATAGTTTTTCACACGATCAAGTAATGGAAGAAATCAAAGAAAAATACGGAATTTGATTTCATGGAAACCGCTGAGACTGGAATTTTCATTTGTTTTTATGCGGATATGACTTCACGAGATACAGGTACCAGTGGAATTAAAGACCCTATGCTTATTTTTTGATCAGTTTATATGTTCCCGTTTTCTCTGCAATTGAAACTATCATTGTATAAACTCCGGAAACAAGAATGGAAACATCCAAATCGCCTCTAATGTCCTCGTTTTTCTTTTCCAAAATCTTTTGACCAAGTGTATTATAGAACACGACCTTTTCAATAGGAGCATTGGATTTTAAATGCAATATGTTTTGTACGGGATTTGGATAAAATGAAAAATCATCCAAGGGATTTTCAGAAACTCCCGCATTCTGACCGGAAGGGATTGAAACCCAAACTATATCATATCCAGAACCGATATTGTTTATAAAAGTGGTTTCTCCTGTAGAAGTGTTAACGGTGCGCCACTCGCCTAAATTTGTAGTTTGGTTAAAGGCTGCCATAAAAACAGTATCTGTATTTGGATCCCAACACATTCCTTGGGCATATTGCGCATCAAATCCAATAGGACCGATCAAAGTTGCTTCCCCTGTGGTTGCGTCCAGGGAATAAAAATTATCGGTAACAACGTCGTAGGTCCATATATTTCCATTGCCATCTACGGCAAGAGCTATGGCGCAATCTATTCCTGTTGCACCAATAAATGTCGTAGTGACCGCAGAAATATCGAGGTGGTACAAACTGGAAGAAGTTGTACTTGTGCATATTGCATAAAGTATTCCTGTGGTAGGATCAAACTCCATACCTGCCCAGTTCATATCTTGGGATGGAGGGAAATAGCCAACGTAGCTAATTAAACTACCTGTCGTTATATCTATTGTTTGTAGTCCTCCCGATTGATTTAAAACATACGCAATTGTTGGATTGTCCGGATCAATGCTTCCGGCATACTCCTCTTCGTCAGCTCCCGGCGAAGAAATATAGGAGATGCTTTGTGGATCACTTATTCCAAAACTTACAAATTGACTTCCCGCAGGAGAAATTTCATTTCCATAAGCTAAGATGTTATTAAGGTTTAACAATGAAAAATCTTTTTCAAAGCTTATCTTTTTGGCAGAATGTCCTTGCCTAGATGCAATATGTGAGAAGAAGGACGCAGAACTTGCTGTTCCACTCGATTTTTGGGATTCCTGTGCATGGGTATAGTTGCTCAATGAACAGAATAGAACAACTAAAAAAAATGTGTTTTTTTTCATGGGGATTCGTGTTTAACTAATCTTTGAGGCTCTATTCTAATATACGATTGATTTTTGTATATTAGCTAAAATACCTATAATGAAACCACGCGACGAAATCTTGCGGTTATTCAAAAGCCTTTCAGAAAAAGAGAAGCAAAAAGTGCTCAAGGAATTGAACGATGTA
>JBDNFD010000159.1:0-29979 GCA_041689995.1 Flavobacteriaceae bacterium
AATGACGGCACCTATATCCCGGGCGGTTTCACCCTTGCCCCGGGACAAATGCTTACGGTGAATGGCCAGTTTATTCCAAATACCGGGTTTGCCGGGGGCAGTTCCGTCATTATGGTAACGGTACGGAACCAAGGGAGCATTATTTGCCAAGATCTGGACACGGTTACGTTTCCGGTCCCGCCCCAACCACGGATAGAAGAGGGAACGGTGGAAATTTTGGTCAGCCCCAACCCCTTTGTTCAAACTGTGCAAATAAACTATTGTGTTCCCGCCGAGGATTTTGCCACGGGCGAACTGCACATTTATAATATAGAAGGAAACAAGATGGCCGGCAAAACCTTGGCCCACGCCCAAGGGGAAATCAAATTTGACGGCAGTGCCTGGCCTTCGGCCACTTATATTGTGGTGCTGTACGTGAACAGCAAGAACATGGGCCAAACCGTGATGATTAAAAAGTAAAACCTTTTCAACCCTTTCCGTTTCGGAAAGGGTTTCCTTTTAATAAAATTTCAAAAAAATAAAGATTATGAAAAATTTAATACAAATTCTTGGTGTGTTTGTAATATGTTACCTCTTTCCTTTTCTGTCCAACGCCCAAACCACCGATTGGCAATGGGCGAATAATGGTGGTGGCTCAGCGAATATGAACGGGAACGATTATCGGTCTTTCGAAAAAATAAACAATTTGGCCGTAGGCCCGGACAACAATTACTATTTTATTGCCGAAGTAACCAAAGACCAGTGCAGTTATGACGGGGTAGAGTTTGAAACCTACAATGAATATACCAACTATTCGCAACGGGATATCTTGTTTTTTTCGACCACTTGCGATGGTGTCTTTCGTTGGCTAAAAGTAATTGGGGGCGGATTGGATGATTTTCCTTTAGCCATAACAACAGATACCGAAGGAGGCGTGTATGTTACCGGTTCGGTATTCGGGGTAACCAATCCAAGTTATGCCCCTGTGCATTATAGTAATGATAGCATCAAAGACTATGGGGCGGATAATGGCATGCCCAACCCAAACAACAAAAGCCTTTTTTTGATCAAATACAATAGCGAGGGGGAATACCAATGGCTCAATGAACCTCAAGATGATCCAATCCAACAAGGAGCGGCACGTCCTATGAATATGATGACCGAGCCAAATGGCACGACCCATCAGTTGGTAGATTTATATGAGGGCAGTTACTTTGACGGCGAATTGATCGTACCGGAAGGAGAGGATCAAGTAGCCATTATTATTTATGGTTCTGATGGCAACATCCTTAACTATATATTGTTGCCCATGGAGACCAATAGAGGTATCTACAATTATCCCTTTGCCTACGACCCCAACAACGGGCATTATTATATTGCGGATTATAAGCCTTATGATGATTATATTGTTTCCTTCGGCGGCGTGCCATTGGATACCTCGATGTACTTGGTATGCTTGGACAGTAACGGCAACCAGTTATGGAGAATTGATAATCAAAGTGATTATGAGGCCGGCGATGTTGTCGGTGGGTTGTCTGTGGACGAAGAATCAAACATTTACCTAACAGGATCTAGTTTCAATGTCAATTTGGAACTTACGGATAACGACAATGACAGTTTCGCAGGATATGAATTCGACCAAACTTTTTCCCCGAGCAGTGAAATGGGCACCCATGCACCATTTCTAATCAAATTGGATCCGGACGGCAACCTTTTGTGGGGCAGCAATCCCGATTATGGCACCACCACCTATGGCCGTGCCATCAGCTTTCGCGAAGGTGAAGTGGGCCTTGGGGTGGCAATGGAAGCCATTGGCAACAACCCGTGGGGCGGTGTGGATTTTGAGCGCGGAAACGGGGGGGGCACCGATCCGATGATCGTCCGTTTTGACAAAGAAACCGGGGAGGTTTTGGGCATCGAGGATATTTATGGCACCTTTGGCTATTATGATGAGATTTTGGCCATGGCCACGGACCATGCGGGCAACTATGTGGTGGGGGGCTACATGACCGGTGGGCTTTTCACCCAGGACACCGATGTGCCGCCAATCAGCAAAAACGGCGGGCAGGCAGACTTCTTTGTGGCGCAGTGGGGCGATGGCAGTTGCGTGCCTTTATCGGTCAAGGCCAATGCCGCCCCCGTTCAACCATCACTAAACCCCAACCCGGCGCACGACCGCGTACAGGTTTCGACAAAAGCAGTGTACAGCTATGTGCTTTACACGCTCCAAGGGAGAGCTGTAAAACAAGGCAAACTCACGGCCACTGACCGGGAAATCGGGTTGCAAGGTTTGGAAAGCGGATTATATATGGTACGTTTGGAAGATGGAAACGGCCGGTTTGTTGTGGAGAAATTGGTGGTGGAATGAGGTTGTAAATCGAAGATATGGATCAGAGGTTTTCACTTTCGCTAAAAGACCGTTCAAAAAATAAAAAAACCCGGTAAATCCCCGGGTTTTCTATAAATTTATTTTCAAGCTAATTTATTTCTGCAAGTTTTTTGCTTCGATACTCAGAGTCGCGTGCGGAACAAGTTGCAAACGTTCCTTTCTGATCAATTTGCCCGTAACGCGACAAATTCCGTAGGTCTTGTTTTCTATTCGGATCAAGGCGTTTTTTAAATCACGAATAAATTTTTCCTGCCGGATGGCCAATTGGGAATTTGCTTCCTTACTCATGGTTTCGCTTCCTTCATCAAATGCCTTGAAGGTAGGCGAAGTATCTTCAGTTCCGTTGGAGCTATTATTTTTATAGGCGGCCTGATACATTTCTAATTGTTCCTGTGCTTTTCCGATTTTCCCGAGTATTAGCGTTTTAAATTCCTCCAACTCCTTGTCGCTATACCTTACTTTTGGTTCTTCTGTCATCATTAATCGTTATTTTTTATTTATTGCTAATATGGTATGCACTTCGTCAAAATCAATGGCAATACCTTTCTCAATTTTTCCCCTCAACTCCATTGTTTCGGCCAAGGTTTCATTTTTAATATAATCCAAATTATCGTTCACTGCTTCTTCAATCACGCCGTCTTTTTGTAATGCGATTTCAATTCTATCCGTAACTTCAAAACCAGAATCTTTTCTTAAATTTTGGATACGGTTGACGAGTTCTCTGGCGATTCCCTCTTTTTTCAGTGATTCGTTGATGGTGACGTCCAAAGCTACCGTTAATGAACCGCTGCTGGCGACTAACCAACCCTCGATATCCTGAGAAGACACCTCCAATTCTTCGGGGCGCAAAGTAGTCATTTTTCCCTTAATTTCCACCTCGATTTTCCCATCTTTTTCCAAGGTTGAAATATCTTCAGATTTCAGCATATTTATGGCTAAAACCACCTCTTTAATATCTTTCCCGAAGCGTGGCCCGAGTACTTTGAAGTTGGGTTTTGCACGTTTTACCAAAATGCCAGAAGTGTCGTCGATCAAATGGATTTCTTTTACATTCACTTCCGATTTTATTAGGTCGGAAACAGCAGTGATTTCTTCTTTCATTACTTCATCCAAAACGGGAATCATAATACGCTGCAAAGGCTGTCGAACTTTAATGTTTTCCTTCTTCCTCAAAGACAGTGCTAGAGAAGATAAAATTTGTGCTTTCTGCATTCTTCCTTCCAAAGCTTTGTCCATAAAATCTTTGTTTGGTTTTGGAAAATCAGATAAGTGAATACTTTCTTTTCCGCCTTCTTTCCGGACTTTCATCAAATCTTTATACAAACGTTCCATAAAAAAGGGAGCCACTGGCGCTGCCAATCTCGCTACGGTTTCCAAACAAGTATAAAGGGTTTGGTATGCTGAAATCTTATCTTCTTCGTAAGCTCCTTTCCAAAAACGCCTTCTGCACAAACGAACGTACCAGTTACTTAAATTCTCCTGAACGAATTCTGAAATCGCCCGGGTTGCTTTGGTGGGTTCGTAGGTGTCATAATATTCATCGACTTTCCCGATCAGGCTATGTAATTCAGAAAGTATCCAGCGGTCAATTTCTGGTCGATTTTCCAACGGAACATCTTTTTCTTCGTAATTGAAATTATCCAAGTTCGCGTATAATGCGAAAAAAGAATAGGTATTATATAAAGTTCCAAAAAATTTTCTTCGGACTTCGGCAATTCCTTCGATGTCAAATTTCAAATTGTCCCACGGATTGGTATTGGAAATCATATACCAGCGTGTGGCATCCGGACCATAAACTGAAAGTGTTTCAAACGGATCAACAGCATTTCCCAGACGCTTGGACATTTTCACCCCGTTTTTGTCTAAAACCAACCCGTTGGAAATGACATTTTTATAAGCAATATCATCAAAAACCATTGTGGCAATGGCGTGCAACGTATAGAACCAACCACGGGTTTGATCCACACCTTCTGCGATGAAATCTGCTTTAAAAGCCCCCCTGACCCCCAAAGGGGGAGAATTATGTGGTGATTTACTGGACATGCTTTTTAGAGCTGTTTCAATTTTTTCCAAAACTGAATCAATATCGCCAATTACTTCTTCATTGGTGAAACGAATCACATCAAAATCGAAATTTTCTTTTAAAAAAGTACTTCGGAATGTATCATTCTCACAAATTTTTGGATCGGAATGATAACCTCCGTCCACTTCAATAATCAAATTTTCAGACAGGCAGACAAAATCAACAATGTATTCATCGATAATATGTTCTCTTCTGAATTTATACCCATTTAATTTTTTTCCTTTTAAAGATCCCCAAAGAATTTTTTCAGCTTCGGTGGGATGATTCTTTCGATCTTTGGCTTTTTCTTTTAACAAATGATAAGAAGATGGTCTTGCAGTTTTATAACCCGGTGTAGATTTTCCCCCTTTGGGGGAATTAAAAGGGGGCATCTCAAAGGGATAATGCCACTGTGAATAAGGCATACTTCCGCTGTCGAACCAAACATCGATTAAATCGGCTTCGCGTTTCATGGGTTTTCCAGAAGGGGAAACTAATACAATTTGATCGACAATATTCTTATGAAGGTCAACGAGTTCGTAGTTTTCCTCGCTCATATCTCCGGGAACAAAATCCTTGAAAAGGTTTTTTTCCATTAGTCCGGCTTCCACCGATTTGTCCATTTCGAGTTTTAACTCTTCCACCGAAGCGATTAAAATCTCTTCTTTTCCGTCTTCACTACGCCAAATAGGTAGTGGAATTCCCCAAAACCGGGAGCGGGACAAATTCCAGTCATTGGCGTTTGCGAGCCAATTTCCGAACCGGCCATCCCCTGTGGATTTTGGTTTCCAATTGATTCGTTTGTTGAGGTCGTACATTCGATCTTTTACCTCGGTGATTTTTATGAACCAAGAATCCATCGGATAATACAAAATCGGTTTGTCAGTACGCCAGCAGTTTGGATAGCTATGCGTGTATTTTTCAACGTTGAAAGCTTTATTTTCTTCTTTCAGTTTGATGGCAATTTTCACATCTACTGATTTTTCAGGTGCTTTTCCTTCGTCATAATATTCGTTTTTCACATATTTTCCGGCAAATTCTTCCATTTCTGGGCGGAATTTCCCTTGTAAATCCACCAAAGGAACCAGGTTCCCGTTTTCATCTTTCACCAACAATGGCGGAACTTCCGGTTTGGCTTGTTTTGCCACCAGTGCATCATCTGCTCCAAAAGTTGGTGCGGTGTGCACGATTCCTGTTCCGTCTTCGGTGGTCACAAAATCGCCGGCAATGACACGAAACGCATTTTCCGGATTTTGAAATGGCTTGGCATAAGGCAGTAATTGCTCATATTTGATTCCCACTAAATCTTTCCCTATAAAACTTTCTCCAACAAAATACGGGATTTTATCCCCTTGAGTGTAACTCTTGAGGCTTTCTTCATTCTCAATTTGCTTGAATTTTTTTCCAAATTGTTTATTTACCAGAGGTTTGGCAAGAAGAACATTAATGGGTTCAAATGTATATTGGTTGAAAGTTTTCACCAAAACATATTCGATTTTCGGGCCGACAGTCAAAGCTGTGTTACTGGGCAATGTCCAGGGAGTGGTGGTCCAAGCGAGAAAAAAAGCCCCTTCTAAAGCCCCCTCTAACTCCCCCGCGGGGGGAGAACTTACACCCCCTTTGGGGGTTGGGGGGCTCTTTATTTTAAACATGGCCGTAATCGTCGTGTCCGTTACATCTTGGTAGGTTCCGGGTTGGTTCAATTCGTGGGAACTCAATCCGGTTCCGGCTTTAGGTGAGTAGGGTTGAATGGTGTAGCCTTTATAAATTAGACCTTGTTTGTAAATTTGGGAAAGCAGCCACCAAACGCTTTCCATATATTTCGATTTATAGGTAATGTACGGATCGTCCATATCCACCCAATAGCCGATTTTTTCGGTGAGATCGTTCCAAACATCGGTGTAGCGCATAACGGCACTTTTGCAAGCTTCGTTATATTCTTCCACGGAAATTTTTGTGCCAATATCTTCTTTGGTGATTCCGAGTTCCTTTTCGACGCCGAGTTCTACAGGAAGTCCGTGCGTATCCCAGCCCGCTTTTCGTTTTACTTGAAATCCCTTTTGGGTTTTGTAGCGGCAAAAGATATCTTTGATGGACCGCGCCATAACGTGATGGATTCCGGGAAGCCCATTTGCCGACGGAGGACCTTCAAAAAATATAAAAGGTTCCTTTCCTTCACGGGAGTCGATGCTTTTTTTAAAAATATCGTTATTTTTCCAAAAAGCTAAAACATCTTTGGCTATTTTTGGAAGGTCAAGTTCTTTATATTCAGGGAACTTAGTGCTCATTTTTAGTGCTTGTAATTTAAGAATGCAAAAGTAAGCAATCTAAATGAAAAAGGGAGGGGAATGCCCGTGGTTCAACTGGTGCAAAAAATGGAAAAAATTTCCTTGTAAAATTTTTAAAATGTAAAAGAAGTAGTCTTTTGTGAAACAGTCCCTTTTCCGTAAATTTGTGGCCAAATGAAAGACGTCACAATTAATATAATAGATAGGGAAGGAGTAGCTCATGAAGTTCAGGCACCCACTGATATGAACATGAATTTAATGGAGGTCATCCGTTCTTTTGAACTTGCGCCCGAAGGAACCATCGGCATTTGTGGCGGAATGGCCATGTGCGCTTCTTGCCAGTGTTATATTTTATCGGAAAAAATAAATCTTCCTGAAATGCGCGACGATGAAGAAGCAATGTTGTCCGAAGCTTTTGACGTCCAGGATAACAGCCGTTTAAGTTGCCAAATTCCGATTACCGAGGCATTGGAAGGTCTGGAAGTTGAATTGGCACCGGAATAGGTTTAAGCAAAAAAAACCCTCGAGCTAAATCGCCCAAGGGATTGTAATTTCCTATTCATCAAATACTTAGAAAGAATATTGCGTCCCAAAAATTAGTCCATTTTGCAAATGGATACTATTGGATATCCGGTATAATGGCAAGCCAAGCCAAAACTTTACTAAAAAGCCGAAATACCCGTTATGTCCGCTCCCGTGATCAGTAAATGAATGTCGTGGGTTCCTTCGTAAGTGACCACACTTTCCAAATTCATCATGTGTCGCATAATGCTGTATTCACCTGTAATTCCCATTCCGCCCAACATTTGGCGGGCATCGCGGGCAATTTTCATGGCCATTTCCACATTGTTGCGTTTTGCCATGGAAATTTGTGCAGAGGTTGCTTTTTCTTCATTTTTCAATTGTCCCAAACGCAAGGCTAAGAGCTGTGCTTTAGTGATTTCGGTGATCATTTCTGCCAATTTTTTCTGCTGTAATTGATAAGAAGCAATTGGTTTGCCAAACTGAATGCGCTCCTTGGCATATCGCAAAGCCGTGTCATAGCAATCCATTGCAGCGCCGATTGCACCCCATGCAATCCCATATCGTGCGGAATCTAAACAGCCAAGGGGCGCTCCCAAGCCGCTTTTCCCTGGAAGAAGATTTTCTTTCGGAATTTTTACATCTTGAAAAATTAGTTCGCCTGTTGCCGATGCCCGCAAGGACCATTTGTTGTGGGTTTCTGGCGTGGAAAAGCCTTCCATGTCGCGTTCCACCAATAATCCGTGAATCCTTCCTTCTTCGTTTTTGGCCCAAACTACTGCCACATCGCAGAATGGCGCATTTGAAATCCACATTTTTGCTCCGTTCAAAATGTAATGATCTCCGGCATCTTTAAAATGTGTCGTCATTCCCCCGGGATCTGAACCGTGGTCAGGTTCCGTTAGCCCGAAAGCACCCATCATTTCGCCAGTGGCCAATTTTGGAAGATATTTTTTTCGTTGTTCTTCGTTGCCGTATTTCCAAATCGGAAACATTACCAAGGAAGACTGTACCGAGGCGGTGGAGCGAACGCCACTGTCGCCGCGTTCTATTTCCTGCATGATCAGTCCGTAAGAGATGTGATCTAAACCAGCGCCTCCATATTCTTCTGGAATGTAAGGGCCAAAAGCACCGATTTCCGAAAGTCCTTTAATGATGGATTTGGGGAATTCTGCTTTTTGAGCAGCTTCTTCAATGATCGGTGATACTTCACGTTTCACCCATTCGCGGGCGGCATCGCGAACCATTTTGTGTTCATCGGTCAATAAATCATCGATATTGTAATAATCTGGGGCTTGGAATTGGTCGGTTTTCATACTATTTTTTTACTGAAAAATTTGTCACAAAATTAGTCCAATTGTGGGAAGTAACAAAGTTTGTGCGCTTTAAAAACAATTAAGGGAAAATAATTTTTGAGGTTTCTCATATTGGGATTATTTCTTGTAATTTTGCAGCCGAAAATCCTATTTATGAAAAATATTTTAGTTCCCGTGGGTTCTACGAAAAGTGCTGCCAGCAATTTGCAATATGCCATCGATTTGGCCGAGCAAACCAATGCAATGGTTCATGTGGTTTCCGTTTATCCCATTTCTTCGAAAGTGGGAAGTCTTTCCAAAATGCAAGAAATTTTGAGGTTGGACGCTGAAAATTGCTTGGATGAGGTTTTGTCGAAAGTGGACAAAAAAGAGGTGGAGCTGAAGATTTATCCCATTGACGGAAGTGTTGTTGATAGGATTATGCAATTCGATAAGCAAATTCACGTAGATTTAATGGTTTTATCACCACGAAGTAATTCCATTTCCGAAGAAGTTTATTTGGGGAATACTTCCGGCAAATTATTGAAACTCACCAACATTCCTTTATTGATTGTTCCGGAAGGAATGGTTTTTGAAAAACCAAAATCAATTTTGATGGCTTTCAAAAATGGATATTTTAAGGATGCAAAAACCTTGGAGCCCATGGAAAAATTGATAGAGCGTTTTAAAATGGAATTGCACATACTTCATGTGGAAACTCCAGAAACCACAGAAAAGATGCGCAGGGTTTCAAAAAATATAAAAAGTTTGCAAAAGACCTATGAAAAGGTGGAAAATGCGACTACATTTCAAGGAGTTTTGGAGAATTTTCAACGTCATCAACCCGACATAATTTGTGTGGTTCGGAGAAAACGTGGTTTTTTCAAAAAATTGATGGAAAAAAATGTCATCCTTAAAAAGGAATTCCACACCAGTAAGCCACTTTTGGTTTTACGTGTACAGAAATAATACTACATTTTTAGATAAAATTCACGTGTCAAAGCAATGTATTCTACGGTATATTCATGCCTAGAATTTTCGATGATCAATTTGTTTGATATGCAAATTGTCGGGTCAAATCCAAATTGTAATAAGCTGCGTTTAACCGTTGATTTTTTGTTGCCCTTGACATCCGTTCTTTTTTGAAGGTGAAGGTTTTCTGCCAATGCGAAGGTTGTGCATTCTTTTTCTCGCGATTTCGGAACAATGACCGAAAAAATCCCAGTTACATTCATGAGTTTTCGAGTGCCTTTCACTAAATTTTCCAGCGGGAGCGCAGATGAAAATCGTGCCACATCGCGCAATTCGTTCCCGGTTTTGAAATCTTCCACATAAAACGGCGGATTGGAAACAACGAGATCATATTTGGCGGTGCTTTCTTTTAAAAATTTTTCAAATGAAGTATGAAAACATTTCAGACGGTCGCCCCACGGACTATCTTTGAAATTATTGGAACATTGTTCGAAGGCATTTTTGTCAATTTCCAGCGCATCAATTCTTTTCGCTTTTGAACGCTGTGCCAGTTGTAAACTTATGATTCCGGTTCCCGCACCAATATCTAAAACGGATTCCGGCCGATTTTCCAAACTTGTCCACGCGCCCAATAATACGCCGTCCGTTCCAATTTTCATGGCACACAAATCTTGGTGCACGGCAAATTGTTTGAACTGAAAAGGTTTGGTCATTAAAAAACACGGAAAAAGAATTGATGAAAAAGAATTTTAAACCTAACAGGTTTTCAAAACCTGTTAGGTTTTTTTGAATTTTGAAATGAGGATTTCACAAAAACATTTCAATTAACCCATCTGGGACGTCCAACAGAATGGTCTTTTTGGTTTTGTCCAGTTCTTTGAAGAATTGATCGTTCAGTGGAACAAGAATTTCCTTTCCGTCGCGATCGATTTCCAAAAGGGTTTGGGGCGTGCTGTCATTTACACCTTTTAAAATTCCCACTTTTCCAAAGGAAATATCATTTACTTCAAATCCGATGATTTCGTGGTAATAAAATTGGTCATCGTTCAATTTTGGTAAAAATTCTAGCGGAAGATATACATCGCATTTCAGGAATTCGTCCGCCGTTTCTTCATCGTCCACATCTTCAAAACGGACCCGTAGCAATTCGCTTTTATGAAGTGAACTTTTTTCAATAAAAAATGGAACCAGTTTTTTGTTGAATTCAACGAAAACTGATTCCAATTTTGTGTAAAGTCCAGGTTCGTCTGTATCCAATTTGATCAGCAACTCACCTTTAAAGCTATATTTGCCAACGATTTTACCGAGATAGAAACATTCTTCTTTCGTCATCGTTGAATAAGCTTATTTTTCTTCCTCTTCGGTTTTTGCCGCGGGGGTTTCTTCTTTTGGTTCTTCCGCGCCAGCTTCTTCGGTCGCTTTTGCTTCGGCTTCTTTTGCAGTTTTCGCTTCTTCTTCGGCTTTCGCTTCTTTTGCAGCTTTTGCTTCTTTTGCAGCTTTTGCTTCTGCTTCAGCTTTTGCTTCTTCGTCCTCCTTGGCTTCAGCTTCGCGTTTGTCGCTCACTTCCTTCTCGGCCGCCGCTGCTTTATCTTTTGCTTCTTGTTCTGCTTTGGAAAGGTTTTCTTTCTTCGCGCTGATTTTGGTTTCTTTTTCTTCAATCCAAGATTGGAATTTTTCTTCAGCTTGTTCTTCGGTCAAAGCACCTTTTCGAACGCCACCCGCAAGGTGATTTTTCAACAACGCTCCTTTATAGGATAGAATATTGCGAACTGTTGCGGTTGGTTGTGCTCCATTTTGCAGCCATCTAACAGTATTGTCCAAACCTATGTCAATTGTGGCAGGATTGGTGTTCGGATTATAAGTTCCCAACTTTTCGAGGTACTTACCATCCCTTGATGCACGCGCATCGGCTGCAACGATCCAATAAAAAGGTTTTCCTTTTTTTCCGTGTCTTTGTAATCTTATTTTAACAGACATATAAAATTAATTTGAGAGGTTCTCGACCCCGATTATTAATGAAGGCGCAAAGATACTTTATATTTTTCTTTCCCGATGAAAAATTTTATAGTTTTTTCTGTTACATTTGTGATTCCAAATTAAATTTAAGCCTCAAATTATGAAGAGATTTTTTTTGCTATTTATTGTGTGCGTTCTGGCGGTTGCTTGCAGCGATGCAATAGAAACCAACACCCCTGTTATTCAAGGAAGTGTGAACAATGAATTTTTTAGGGCGCCAGATGCTTCGGCGGTTATAAATGAAGATGGCTCGGTGACACTTACTGGCAAAAAGGATTCTCAGACCATTACTTTACAAACGGCTGCTGCGGATGTTGGGAATTATGCTATCGGTGATAATACGTCGAATATTGCAACCTTTGTAGATTTTAATCAAGCGCTTTATGTTGCTGGTCCTGGTTCAGGCGATGGAATGATCGGAATTACAGATGTAAGTGATGGTAAACTTTCCGGGACTTTTTATTTTAATGCCTATAGTGCCGGCGGAGCAAATACGATTAATTTTCAAAAAGGTGTTTTCTTTGAAGTGCCCGTTAAGAATTTTACCGACGATGGAACTATAAATAACGATACGTTTTCAGCAGATATTGTTGGTGTTTCCTTTGTGGCCGAAGTGGTGGACGCACAAGATGCCATGGGAATTCTGATGGTTTCTGGTTCGAAACAAACTTCAGCGATTTCATTGACTTTTGCCTCGGATATTGCAGTGGGTGAATATGAATTGTCCCCGACAGTAAATCCTAGCGCTACGTACACCGTAAATTCTACCATTGAATATTCCGCCACCGGAACTTTAAACATTGTTTCCAACGATACGGCCGCAAAAATTATTGAAGGCACCTTCGAGTTTACTACGGATGTTAGCGGAACTGTAATAGATAATGGGACGTTTAAAGTTTCTTATTAAAAAGGGAAGGAGGTGATTTGAACTATTTTTCCTTGTGTTTAACATGAAGGGAAAAAGCTTTTATGGGGTGGTAATTCTCATAAGCTGGTCGCACTTTCTTTAAATTCTGCCAAAAGATAAGATGAAGATTTTCGTTCAAATAGCATATTATTTTAGAAATAAAAAAACCGTAAGCATTTTAAAAATAAATGTTTACGGTTTTTAATTGTGGAGTCGGAGGGGTTCGAACCCTCGTGCAAACAGGCAATTAAATAGTTTTCTACGCGCTTAGTTCTCGTTTGATTGTCGATGTAAAGCCGGCCGAAAACCACCAACTTTACACTTATTCCCATTTATCCCGATAGCTATCGGGGTCGAATTCGCATCAGGATCCTGCGAATTCTATATTTACTTTTTCGGTGTCTCTGATGTGACCGCCGTAAATCAAGGCTTTCACGAGACATCTCGGTCCCGAGCTTCTCGGGATTAAGTTAATCCTACTATAATTCGGATTACGCAGCCAAGGCGTAGTTATTCTCGCCGTTTAAAAAGTGTGAAATATGAGATTTACGAGCTGTATCCCAGCGCTCGACGTGCTTACCATTCAATTGGGACCCGCTGTCAAAACCAAATCGACCCCCTTTTTTAGTGATCAGTTCCCAGTGTTTAGTTGGCAATGATCAGTATTGATATGAATATTTTTTTCAAAGAACATTTTTTTGACTGTTTTCAACAGTGGAAAACAGATCGCTAAAATTATGCATTTTCCACAAAGGACAAAGATATATAAAAATCCTATCTTTGGCTTCCTTCTAAAATAGAAAAATTTAGTATGGATTATGAATCAAAATCCGTTCCAATTCTATGAACGGTTTTTTATGATATAAAGAAAAATATTTATGTAGATATTCTTTCACATTACAACGAATAAATTGAGCAGATGAAATTTGGAATTATTAAAGAACGTAAAAATCCACCAGATAGACGAGTGGTATTTTCTCCAGAAAAATTGAAAGAAGTGGTTGAAAGATTTCCGCAAGCCACTTTTAGTGTGGAATCTTCCGATATTCGGATTTTTTCGGATGAAGATTATAATGCGGCGGGATTTGACGTAACGGCAGATGTTTCCGACTGCGAAGTGCTTTTGGGCGTAAAAGAAGTTCCCATTTCCGCCTTGATTCCAAATAAAAAATATTTCTTCTTTTCACATACATTAAAGGAACAGCCATATAATCGCAATTTGTTGCGTGCGATTTTGGAAAAAAATATTACTCTTTTCGATCACGAAACCGTTGTGAATTCAAAAGGTTCCCGGTTGATTGGTTTCGGGCGCTATGCCGGAATTGTGGGTGCGTATAATGGCTTTCGTGCTTTAGGTTTGCGCGATTCTTTATATCAACTTCCAAAAGTGGAGAGCCTTCCCGATTATAATGCTTTAATGTCGAAATTGGACAATATTGAAGTTCCAAATATTAAAATTTTACTTACCGGAAAAGGAAAAGTGGCTCATGGGGCGACGGAAATACTGGAACATCTGAAAATTCGGAAAGTAGGGATGGAGCAATTTCTTTCAAAATCATTCAAGGAACCCGTGTATTGTATTATTGGAACAATGGATTACAACAAACCGAAAGATGGTGGGAAAAGTTCAAAACAAGAATTTTACAAACATCCAGAGAAATATGAATCGGGTTTTATGCGCTTTGCCAAGGTTGCCGATTTCTTTATTGCCGGACATTTTTATGCCGAACACGCGCCGTTTCTTTTTACAAGGGAAGATGCAAAACGCCCTGGTTTTCAAATTAATTTAATAGCCGATATTAGTTGTGATATCGATGGGCCTGTGGCAAGTACTATTCGACCTTCCACTATTGCTAATCCGTTTTATGGATACGATCCAAAGACGGAAAAGGAGGTTGCTTTTGATGCAAAAGAAGCGATTACCGTTATGGCCGTGGATAATTTACCATGTGAATTGCCCAAAGATGCAAGCGAAGGTTTTGGGGAAATGTTCCTCGAAAATGTCATGCCCGCTTTTTTTAATGGAGATGAAGATGGAATTTTAAAACGTGCCAAAATGACCGAAAACGGAAAGTTGACCAAGCGGTTCGACTATTTGCAGGATTTTGTGAACGGAAAAGAGTGATTTTCAGTCCCGAGCACTCGGGATCAGTATTCAGTATTCAGTGATCAGTATTCAGTGATCAGTCCCGAGTGCTCGGGATCAGTGATCAGTATTCAGTGATCAGTATTCAGTAATCGGTATTCAGTGATCGGTATTCAGTGATCGGTATTCAGTGATCAGTATTCAATATTCATTATTCAAGAAAACTGCCACTGCTAACTGGACACTAATTTACCATCCACCACCAGCGCCGCCACCGCCGAAACCGCCACCACCGAAGCCGCCTCCAAATCCACCTCCGCCTCCGCCGAATCCGCCTCCGCCAAAACCTCCGCCCCGTCCTAAACTGCTACCAAGGCTGCTTAAAATCAGGATGTCCAAAAGACCGGAACCACTCCGACGACCACCATTTTTTCCACCTTTGTTTTTTCTAGAAAAAATGGAAATCAGAAAAATTATGAAGAAAATTCCGAGGATGATAAATTGACTGGGAATTCCGCCGGATTTTCCCGATTTTGGCGAACCTTTGAAAGTGCCGTTCAATACTTGGAAAATGGCCGTAGTTCCTTTGTCCAATCCGGAATAATAATTTCCGGAACGAAATTCCGGTAAAATAATTTGGTCAATAATTGTGTTGGTCGCAGCATCGGTTAGATCGCCTTCCAGTCCGTAGCCGGTAGTGATCCAGATTTTGCGATCGTTTTTAGAAAGCAAAATCAACAATCCGTTGTCTTTTCCCGATTGTCCTATTCCCCATTTTTGAGCCCATTCTGCTGCATACAACCCAATGTATTCCCCCTCCAGCGATTTAATGGTCGCAATGACAATTTGTGTGGAAGTGGTGTCCGCATAACGAATTAACTTTTGCTCCAATAACTTTTCTTCCGAAGCGTTCAATACATCGGCTTCGTCATAAACACTGGTTTCTATACTTGGTTTTGGTGGAATATCACGTTGTGCGGACAAGGTTTGAAAACCCAATAAACCGATGAACAGAAAAAGGAAAGTATTATATTTTAGAATGGAGCTATTGTGCATGGATTATCTAGAAATCTGATCTGAAAGTTCATTTTTATCGTTGGAATCCCAAGGAAAATGTTGCTGCAATTGTTTTCCGGCCATCAGAATTCCGTCAATTAGTCCTTGTTTGAAATTTTCCTTTTTAAACTGGGAAAGCATAGTATTTTTGGTACTTTCCCAGAAATCTTCGGGAACAACATTATTGATTCCATAATCGCCCAGAATCACGAGATTCCGATCTTCGATTGCCAGATAAATTAGCACCCCGTTTCCTTGCTTGGTATTATCCATTTTCAATTGATGAAAAACTTCTGTGGCGCGGTCAAAAGAATCGATTTTAGAGGTTTTTTCGATGTGCACCCTAATTTCCCCCGAGGTTTCTTTTTCGGCTTGTTGAATGGCTTCGACAATCTCTTTCTCGTCTTCTTCGGTTATAAACCGTTTTTCTTGCGACATATTTTTAAGTGTTTGGCAACTAACTATTTCTAGTTTTCTTCAAAAAAGCTTTTTTTCTATTCAAAATCGAAATCAACATCAGGTGCTTTCTCTGAACCGGCATCTGCTTCGAAACGAGCCATTTCTTCAAATCCCCACCAACCGGCAAAAACGGAATTAGGGAATTTTTTGATTTTAATATTGTAAGTGTTTACCGCCTCGTTATAACGGTTTCGTGCAACGGCAATTCGATTTTCCGTTCCTTCCAGTTGAGATTGCAAATCGCGAAAATTCTGGGTGGCCGTAAGTTGTGGATAACGTTCCACGGAAACCAATAATCGGGAAAGTGCAGAAGAAAGTCCGCCCTGTGCTTCTTGGAATTTTGCAATTTGTTCCGGGGAAAGATTATCGGCGTTCACGTTCACGGAAGTTGCTTTCGCCCTGGCTTCAATGACATCGGTTAGCGTTCCTCTTTCGAAATCGGCGGCACCTTGAACGGTTTTTACCAGATTCCCGATCAAATCATTTCGTCGTTGATAGGCTGTTTCCACATTGCTCCAAGCGGTTTTTGCATTTTCTTCAAGGGTGACGGTTTCGTTGTTGAAACCCACGGTCATGCTGTAAATGATAATACCGAGCACAACTATTATTCCCACAGGGATTAACCATTTTTTCATAATCTAATTGGTTTTTGGTTTTTGGCTAAAATAAGAATTATTTTATTCACTTTTTTAGTGAGAATAGGTTCTTACAACTGATTTTTAATTTTTAAAAGTTCGGTTTTTAAAAACTCCAATTTACGAATAATTTCGAAATTGTTGAGGGTTTTATGCTTTTCTTCTTTCAAATGCGTTTTCGCACCTTCCAAGGTGAATCCGCGCTCTTTCACCAAGTGATAGATAAGCTCCAAATTTTTAATGTCTTCGGGAGTAAATTTGCGATTTCCTTTTGCGTTTTTCTTCGGTTTTAAAACATCGAATTCTTTTTCCCAAAACCGGATCAATGAGGTATTCACGCTAAAAGCATCAGCCACCTCGCCAATGCCATAATATCTTTTTTCGGGAAGGGAAATGTGCATGTTTTTTAATTAGGAATTATGAATGCAGAATTTGGAATTGGATTTGATGGGTTTAGAATTTGAACAAAGTTAATGTAATAAGATTTGCCTTTTAAAACTTAACTATTTCTCGCAAAGTCGCAAAAATTCTCTTTCACTTTCACTCCTAACTCATAATTCTGAATTCATAATTAATCAAGCGACTGATTATCCATCTGAACACGATCGAGCATAATGTCATATTCTTCGGAAGTGAGATCGCCATGATAAAAATTAATGGGATTCACGACTTTTCCATCTTTGTGTACTTCATAATGCAAATGCGGCGCAGTTGATAAACCGGAAGTTCCCACATAGCCTATTATTTCGCCACGTTCTACATGTTCGCCTTTGCGAACATTGAATTTTCGCAAATGCGCATAATAAGTTTCATAACCAAAACCGTGATCTAAAATAATTAGGTTTCCAAAACCGCCACCGCGAGAAGCTTTCTGGACAACCGCGTCGCCAGTCGCATAAACCGGTGTTCCACGTGGAGCAGAAAAATCCATTCCCGTGTGCATTTTGCGATATTTTAAAATGGGGTGCATCCGCATTCCATAACCGGAAGCCATGCGTTTCAAATCTTTGTTTTCAACCGGTTGAATGGCCGGCATTGCTTCCAAAAGCGCTTCTTTTTCCTTTGCCAGTTCCACAATTTTATCCAAAGATTTCGATTGTACCACAATTTGTTTGGAAAGCACATCCATTCTTTTGTCTGTTTGGATGATCAGTTCCGAATTTTGATATCCTTCCAAATTCCGGTAGCGGTTTACACCACCAAATCCTGCTTTTCGTTGTTCCTCGGAAATAGGATCTGCTTCAAAATATACGCGGTATAAATTATCGTCGCGCTCCTGAACTTCTCCCAAAACTTTTTCGGAAAGCGCCATTTTTTTATTTAAAACGTCATATTGCAACTTCATGTTTTGAAGTTCCCGCTTTAAAGCTAATTCCCGTGGGGTTTGGATTTGCGGTAAATTGATATAAATCAACAAGAGTAGAAATCCGGCGAGAAACACTCCCAAGGTTGCAATAACGGCATAACCCAACCTGCGGCCTTTTTTGCGTTCTATCTTTTTATAGGAAAGCGTTTCGCTGTTATAATAATATTTGACCTTCGACATTTGTTTTTTATTGTACTATTTTTGCGCCGACAATATGCAATTTCATGTAATCTGACGTACAAAAATATAAATTATTACAATAGTAATATAAAAATCGGTTCCATCGCATAATCTTTAAAAAAATGACTTCTAAAGAAATCCGTTCCAAATTCTTGAATTTTTTTGAATCAAAATCCCATAAGATCGTGGCTTCCGCGCCAATGGTGATGAAAAACGATCCAACTTTATTGTTCACCAATGCGGGGATGAACCAGTTTAAAGAATATTTTTTGGGGAATGCCGTACCGAAATATTCTCGCTTGGCCGATACCCAAAAATGTTTGCGGGTTAGCGGAAAACACAACGATTTGGAAGAGGTGGGAAAAGATACTTATCACCACACGATGTTCGAAATGTTGGGGAACTGGAGTTTTGGCGATTACTTTAAAAAGGAAGCTGTTGCTTGGGCGTGGGAATTGTTGACTGAAGAATTCAACATAAATCCTAAAAATCTATATGTTTCTGTTTTTGAAGGAAGCTCTGATTCCGATGAGTTGTCGATGGATCAGGAAACCTTGGATTTATGGAAAGCGATTGTTCCCGAAAACCAAATTGTGTATGGTAATAAAAAGGACAATTTTTGGGAAATGGGCGATCAAGGACCATGCGGTCCTTGTTCCGAAATCCATATCGATTTGCGTTCCGAAGAAGAAAAAGCAAAACTTTCCGGTCGAGATTTGGTGAACCAAGACCATCCGTTGGTGGTGGAAATCTGGAATTTGGTATTTATTCAATTCAACCGAAAAGCAAATGGCGATTTAGAAGAATTGCCGGCAAAACATATTGACACTGGCATGGGTTTTGAACGTTTGTGCATGGTTCTGCAAAACAAAACATCGAATTATGATACTGATGTTTTTACACCGTTAATTCGGAAAATAGAAATCATCACCGATTCGGTATATGGAAAAAATCCGGAAAATGATATTGCGTTCCGCGTTATTGCCGACCATGTTCGTGCGGTGACTTTTGCCATCGCAGACGGTCAATTACCAAGTAACAATGGCGCGGGATATGTGATTCGCCGGATTTTACGTCGCGCGGTCCGCTATGGATTTACCTTTTTGAACACCAAAGAACCTTTTATTTATAAACTGGTGGAAACTTTGGCCGACCAAATGGGCGAAGTGTTTCCAGAATTGGAAAGGCAAAAAAACCTCTGTGAAAACGTGATTCGAGAAGAGGAAAATTCCTTTTTGAAAACCTTGGACCAAGGATTGCGGTTGTTGGAAAATGTGGTGAAAAATTCCGAAACGAAAATTATTTCCGGCAAAAAGGCGTTCGAATTGTACGACACCTTCGGATTTCCCATTGATTTGACGACTTTGATTCTGAATGAACGCGGATTCTCATTGAATGCCGAAGAATTTGAAGTCGAATTACAGCAACAAAAAAAACGCTCACGTTCTGCGGCCGAAAGCAAATCTGGCGATTGGCAAGTTTTGATGGACGACAATATCGAAGAATTTATCGGGTACGACCAATTGAAGGCGAACGTAAAAATCGTGAAATACCGAAAAACGGAAAGCAAAAAAGAAGGCGAAGTGTATCAATTGGTTTTCAATCGAACGCCATTTTATCCGGAAGGCGGCGGACAAGTGGGCGACAAAGGTTATTTGGAAACTTCTGGTGGCGATGTGATTTATATTGTGGACACGAAAAAGGAAAATAATTTGATCATTCATTTTTCAAAATCATTGCCGATCCCGAGTTCCCGGGACGAGAATTTCAAAGCCGTGGTCGATGGGAACCAACGGAAAAAAACCGAAAATAACCATTCGGCAACGCATTTGTTGCACCAAGCTTTACGGGAGATTTTGGGGAAACATGTGGAACAAAAAGGTTCGTTGGTGGACAGCAAGCATTTGCGTTTCGATTTTTCGCACTTTGGAAAAATGACAGCTGAAGAATTGAATCAAGTGGAAATTTTTGTGAACGACCGCATTGAAAAGCATCTTTCTTTGCAGGAACAACGCAATATTTCCTATGACCAAGCTATTAATGAAGGGGCGATTGCCTTGTTTGGCGAAAAATATGGCGATTCCGTGCGGACTATCCGGTTTGGGGAATCGATGGAACTTTGTGGCGGGACGCACGTTCGGAACACTTCCAGTATTTGGTATTTTAAAATCATTTCGGAAAGTGGTGTTGCTGCAGGAATTCGCCGAATTGAAGCGATCACAGGTGAAGCTGTGAGAGAATTTTTTAAGCAACAAAACGAAGATTTGGACGAAATAAAATCCTTGTTGAAAAATCCGCAAGCGGTTTCCAAAGCGATTATTTCTTTACAGGAAGAAAATGCCACCTTGAAAAAAGAAGTGGAAAGCTTGCAAAAAGAAAAGACAAGAAACCTAAAAGGCGAACTGAAAAAAGAACTTGAGGAAATTAATGGCGTTCACTTTTTGGCAAAAAAAGTGGATTTGGATGCCAACGGAATGAAGGATTTGGCGTTTCAGTTGGGCGATGAAATGGAAAATCTGTTTTTAGTATTTGGATCAGCGCCCCAAGACCTCGAAGGAAAAGCACTGCTTTCATGCTATATTTCAAAAAACTTGGTGACAGAAAAAAGCTTAGATGCCGGGAAGATTATTCGCGAACTCGGAAAATACATTCAAGGCGGCGGCGGCGGGCAAGCCTTTTTCGCAACTGCCGGCGGCAAAAACCCAAACGGAATTTCTGAAGCTTTGGAGAAGGCGAAGGGGTTTGTGGGGTTGTGAATATGTGAATAAGTGAAGAAGTGAATTAGTGAGTTTGTGAAAATGTGAATAAGTGAATAAGGGAATAAGTGAGTAAGTGAGTTTGTGAATCAGTGAAAAAGTGAATCAGTGAAAAAGTGAATCAGTGAGTTTGAAATATTAATCATTGATCAATGTGATTGGGAACGTGAGAGGATTTTGCGCACTAGCGGGGAATTTGATTTTTCGCCCGGAACAATGTCCCAAAAAGCAAAAGAATTTTTTTTAGGAATCCATATTTTCAATAATTTCTGGTCGATTAAAAAATAGAGCCGCTCATAGCGGCTTATATTGGGTCGGTTTTTATGGGATTTGGGGTTGCGCGGCGGTTACCGTTGTTACCACACGTTTTTATTCTCCGTGTTCAAGCATTAATATTTTTCCATTCCAAGAATCAAATACTATTTCAAACACTCCACCAACCCATCCTTCTGGAAGAGTTCCAGTCATTATCCAATAATCATTTATGAGGTGAATTTGATATGTTTTTTCCGCTTCTATATTTTCTTTTCCAAAAAGTTCGAACAAAATATTTTCGGCGTAATTAATTGCGTTTTCTTTTTTTGGAATCAGAGGTGATTTCATTATTTTTCTTTCGGATTTATTTTTCAATGCGTAATCTAATAATTGTTCCGCATATTTTATTTCGTCCGACTTTTGAGATCATAGAGACGATGCTCACCGAAAAGAAGTTTAAGGATTTTTTTAATAAAAATGTCGCGGCCCTGTAAAACAAAAAAGCCTCGTATTCCTACAGGGCTTCTTCTTATTTTGTGTAGTTACGGTACGAGTTACAAACTCGCACCAGCGGGGGTTTTATTTTCTGTCTTTCTTGTTCTCTTCAAGTTTTTCGTAAGCGGGGTTGTACTTCCAATTCAAATTTATCATAACTAAAAAAATCACAGGGGCCCTGTAAACTATTTTATCAAAATTTCTTTCATCCATACTATGGATAAGTTTTCTCAATAATTTTCTATTGTCATAACCTTGCTTCATCAGTTTATTTAATATTGTTCCTTGGGCATAGATAAATTTTCCTTCCCCACTCTTATCATCTACAGATACTTTGTAAGGGCATTGATTGAATATAGCATCTTGTATGACGAAATGATTATATCCAAATCCTTTATCATCCATTAGCCGAACAAATTCCTGATACTCCCATTTATAATCATCATTATTGATTTTATTAATATTTTCAAACAAATCTAAATAACCTTCTCTGCTTCTATTCCCCAGCATTTTATTGGCTATCATTATATTTTCTATTTCCAACATAAAATCGTAAAAATCAAAATGATTTTTTCCAAATATTTCTTTTGTGTTATTATTCACACTTTCATTTATACATTTTTTTAATCCAACTTCTGTCATATTACTACTCTGAGACCGACAAGAAGAAGATATAAAACAAAAAATAATAAAAACAAACAAATTTATTGCTTTCATAACTATGGGTTTATAATCTTTTGAAGTTTTACTAAACTAATTTTGGAATCGGTTAAATATTTCACTAGCATTTTTTCCACTTGTATATATCCAATATTCCCCCATTCTCCCTCCTGTATCGGGATGATATAAGGGAAAATATATAATTTCAAGATTGGGGAACGCCCTGCCCGTTTTTTGTCTAGAATACAGTGCGGAATTGGATAAACTTGTTGCTGTACTTGATCCGTCAAAAGTAGCAGGTCTATACATTGGGATATCATAATGCAGTTTCATATCCGTTCCATCTATATTTATTGTAGCATCCCCAGACATCATACTTTTATATCTTGTATTTGAGAAATAATCTGTGGATAGGAATGAAAATTTTCCCCTCGAACTTGAATGGTCGCGGGCATATAAAAATTGGTCGAATCGTCTTTGTGAACTCTTTCCTTCAGGGGATTTCATATCCAATTTCATTACTTCGCTTCCTGTGGCAGCTTTTACATCAGTTCCTGAAACCTCTCCATTTTCCATGGTAGAATATAGATTTTCTGCAACATCTTGGTCTAAACCGTATTGGCTCGCCAAAGTAGAAGCATTATCCCCCTTTTCTTCAATATATGATGTAGAACCGTCCTCATTAATCTTTGGTATCCAGTCCGATTTTTCCGCCACCATTCCAGTAGGGTCGGTAAAATTGATTGGATTCTGCAACGTATAATTGTAAGGCGACCACCCGGAATACTTCTCCGCCAACGGGTCCACACTTAACCAAATCGACCATTTGGGGTTATAGTACCTCGCCCCGTAATAATACCAGCCCGTCTCCGCATCAAATTCTTTGGCGTTGAATTTGTAAGGTGAATTGTGCGAGTTTAAATGCTCCTCAACTAAAGTTTCCCCAAAAGGTAAATATTCCATATGCTGCGAAACAGTTCCCGCTAAATTAGTGATATAATTCGAGCTACCCAAATGGTCTGCATAGAACTAATAGGTTTCTATTTATAAGCTAACTATTTATTGGGTAATACAAGCCCCGCACTAAAAGTATATATAGCGCTGTCAGTTTGTGATTTATATCCTACTATTTCATCAAAACCGTCGTGATCAAGGTCATAAAACTGCGCTCGATTAAATGGCAAAGCCATAATTAGCCATTCTGATTTTTTAAATACCATAAAATAGCATTCTGCCCCATAAGTTGAACCTTTGATATAAGATCTTAACAAAAATACCTGCTCATTCTTTGAAAAGGTTAAAGTGTCTATTTTCACGAAACCATCTTGATCTTTAATAAATTCACTATTCCCACAGCCTACCTTACTTATAAGGTAATCATTTCTCTTAGTCTGAAGTGTAATTGCGTTTTCAGATTCATCTTTAAGTAGTTCGAGTGTACTCCCTTTCTTCCCCAATTCATAAACCTGAATAACTTCTTGATTCACAATATATCGACTTTTTTTATTTTTTTGAGATACATCATTTTTTTTTCACCGAAAGAAGTGCAACCCAAAACCACCAGTAACAATAACAATATTGATCTTTTAACTTTCATCTTTCTTTGAATAGTTTTAAATGTGAACTTCTTACCCCCGGAACGTTTACCTCTGTCAGAATATTGAAGTTCCAATTTGGTTGAGAGTTTTTTGGAACCATTGATCTTGGACTGTAGTATAGAGTTGCTCCTTTACTAATTCCCCGATCAGTCCCATTTAAAATTGAGATTGAATTCGAAACAGATCTAACCCAAGCATTCCGATTGGCTGAGTTTGTAAATGTACTGCTAGGATTTTCATAAAAATTTTTGTTCGGATCTCCTTCATTCAGAGATGAATATTGCCATGGTTGTTCAATTACACCGTTTAAGGTATTTGGATATCGATCACTTTCGACTCTGTTCAAAGTAATATCCATTCCAACCTGTTGTTCTGTATTGTTACTGCCACGAAACTCGGCATATCCGATTCTTGCAAGTGCACTTAGATCACTATCAAAATCCACTTCATTTACTGAAAATCCGTTTCCATTATTTTCGTTATATTCTGTCTGATTCTCAAAATACTTTCCACCTTCTTTGAAATCATCAATATTGAATTTAGAGGTTCCCTCTACCATATAAATCTTTCCATCAACAATTTCATCATTACCTAAATGATTTCCATTTTTATCAAAATAATCCCCGTCAACTGTTCTTCCATCAGGGTCGGTATAATTAATAGGATTCTGCAAGGTATAATTATACGGACTCCACCCAGGATATTTCTCCGCCAACGGGTCAACGCTCAACCACATACTCCATTTCGGGTTATAATACCTCGCCCCGTAATAATACCAGCCCGTTTCCGCATCAAATTCTTTTGCGTTGAATTTATAAGGTGAATTGTGCGAGTTTAAATGCTCCTCAACTAAAGTTTCCCCAAAAGGTAAATATTCCATATGCTGCGAAACAGTTCCCGCTAAATTAGTGATATAATTCGAGCTACCCAAATGGTCTGGGTGGTACCAATAGGCATCGTATTGATCGGCATTGTGGGATTTCCATAGGCATTAAAAAACCGCGCCTTCGAGCAAAAAGGGTTCGTCTATGTTGGCTTGTTTGCAGACCGTGACCGGCCGTTGCAAACCTGCCAATAAATCTGGCGGGCGGGCGGTAACCAGGGTAGCAGACGTTATAAATTATTCAACCATTTTACCCATTTCTTTTGTAATTCCTGTAATTCTTTTTCTGTAGATTTCATTTTTACATCGCCAAAGTTTTCTCCCGTTAACTCTTTTAAAAGGTAATTTGCTCTCCCTGAAATTTTAAATAAATCATCAGCGACCATAGAGCCATGTCCATCAATATTCATATCTCCGTTATTTACTCGCTCCATAATGATTAAATCTTGATAATTTTTTAGACCTATAAACTTATCATTTGTAATTCGCTTAATCAATTCAGGAATACCTTCTCTATAATGGAAAGCAAGCCAATATTCAGCTTCAACAATATAATCGTAATTTTTGCTTTTATCTATTTTAGAAAAAATAAATTCTTTTGAATAATTTTTTACTTTTGATGTATCATTTTTAAAAATTCTATAATAACCATCTTTTCGTATTTTTATCAAATCTGCAAGCTCTTTTGGTAACTCCTTTTGGTTAGAAAACATTAAGTCATTACTTTCCGTTATTTTTTGTGCTTTACAACCAATGAGTGTCAGAGCTATAAGAATGCTTGATGCAATAAGTCTTATTTTATGTGCCATAAATTAATCAACTTTAGATTTAGTTACTTTTATATGCTTTAGAGGTCCGTTTTTGTCCTGAAGTTGTACCTTCTGGTTTGTCTTTGTTCCATTACTCTCTAAGAAGGTTTTGTTTAGCCCTTGCCTTTTATTAATAATGACTTCATTCCCTTGAACCATGTCCTGCACTTTATTTGCTGATTTATGAGCTGTATTATATTGCTCTCCTGTTCCTCTATCCCCTTTTTTTAATCCCATTTTTGCTTTTTCCCATTGTTCTACTGTTTCATGAATTACAAGTCTCGCACCAACGGGGGGTTGGCTCTTCCGCTATTTCCAATCATAAATCAAATTTTCACACCCACATCTAATTTTCTTTCTAACTGGGTCATAAAGTTTCGTGGAAATGAACTTATTGCATTCTTTGCAATAAAAGCTGTGAATCATCTTTTTTACATCTTCCCAAATTGCATCTAAATCCTCTATACTTGCTTGAAAATCATTGTCGTGAGACGTAGTGTTTCCGACAAACATTGGCATTCCTTTTATTTTTGGAATATTAGCAATTTCTTTTAATTCTGTACTTGCTTTAAGCTTATTTTGAACCGCATCAAGAAGTTCAGGCGCCATTCTTTTTTCATTAGTGGTATTGTCTCGATAAGAAACTTTAGCCTCTAATTCGTAAGCAACTTTTTTCATTACTTTTTCTGTATATACCCGAATATCATTTCCTAATCCATCAGTATTTCTGTCCTCTAATTTTTTTAAGATACGTTCTTTTATGTCAGCAATTCCTTTTTCGATTCCCTTACCACTTTCTTTAGACCACTTGAAATTCTTTAGAAGCCAACCTTTACTTTTGACTTCGCTGGAAACAAGTTCAAAAAATTCTTTTTCGTGCGTTAATAATATGATTTGGTATTCGCCAAACTTTTCGGTGAGAAGTTGTGCGAATCTGTAACGATGAGACCTATCAAAACTTGAAATCACATCATCCAATATAAAAAAATTGTTTCGTTTATTGAAAGCTTTGACGGAAGCTAAAAAGAAAGACAGCCCCAAACAATTTATATGGCTTTCACTAAGATAAGCCTCGGGTGGAACCCTCCGAACATCAAAAAATTTATAATCAATTGTAATTCCAACAAGTTCCTCTTTCTTCGTTAAGGGAATAAGTCTGATGTCCTCAACTTTTTCTTTAGGATTCATCGTTGTGTAATAATCATTTATGTCTTTTGAGAACATAGAGAGGAAAATATTTAGGGATTCCTCTTGCCTTCTAATGAAGTCCTCATAAAGCAATTCAAAGGTCACTTGCTGCTTTCTTAAAACCGATTCTTCAGCATCAAGATTGAGATATTCTTTATAGGCATTTGAAGTCTGGATTAATTTGGTGTAAATCGTAAACTTAATATTCGACGCTTTACTTTTCGTCAATTTTTTGATTTCAGACGCAGTTGTTTCTACTAATGATTGCAATTCTTTTTCCGAAAGATTTAGTTCCTTTGGGTCTTTGATTTTGTCGGTTAAACCTTTGTCTAATTCTGAAATTAAAGAATTTAAAGTCGCTTTAAAAGAATTCAGTTTTCCTTTGAGTTCCTCAAACTTCTTATCTTCAAACGATTTATCCTTCAATATAGCCTCAAAAGAATTTTTCTTAATTTGTATTGCTTGCTTTAGTTCTTTGGCTTGTTCATCAATAGAATTTTTTTCTTCGGCAAGTTGTTCTAATTCATCGGTTCTGATATTTAATTCTTGGATAAGTTGAACTTTACTTTTTTCTTGTAGACATAGCGGACAGTAGTCATCTTCAACAACGTCTTTTGTCAATACCGATTTACCCTCTTTTAAAAGTGCCAGCAACTGAAGATTTTTAATTTTTTCAGGTTCTTTTTGTAAACCTTGAAATGCCGTGTGAAAATTACTGTAATCGATGTTAACAGTACTTGATATTTCCTTCAACTCTGCAATTGTATCTTTTACACGTCCATTAAAATTAATTTCATCACTCAATTTAGAATCTTCTTTGCTTGTAATTTCTTTTATGACTGCATTAATATCATCACGAGACTTAGCAACGATTTTAAGTTCGAGGGGTTTGGTTAATTCGTTAACACCATCAAAAAGTTGTTCATCCGAATATGCATTGCGACCCAAATTTTCCAGAATGGTTGCCTGTCTAACACTTTTACGACCATCGTAGTCAGAAGATTTGATATTTTTCTTAATTCTGCCGAAATTCCGTTTTAAAAGTGTTCGGATTTTAGCAACCTCTGAAAAACCAATAATTTCTTGAAGTTTATTTAGCTTTTCTGTTTTTGTGGCTATAATGAATTCAACTAAATCTCTATATCGCAAGATTAAATTTTCTGAACCCGAATCTTGAATATACTCGTTGAAGTAATTACTTGTGTTTGATATATGGATTTTATTAGAATTATCAATCGATTTTTTTGCATCTAAATCGTTATCATCAAAATTGAGATTTATGTAACCGTCGTCCTGATTAGATAAAAATATGTTCCTTAGAGCCTCTCTTCCTCGTCCACTAATTTCCTCATTAGATAGATGTACAATATGATTATTATAAAACCACTCAAATGAATCTGTTAGTGAACTCTTTCCTGTACCATTATCGCCATAAATCAAAATTGATTTTTTATTGAGATTTAGGTCTAAGGTTTCTTTTACGCCTCTAAGTCCCGTTATTTCTAAATTATTAATTTTGGTCATCGCTGTCTTTTTTTGAGGTTTTTAAGGCAGAAATCTTTAACCCTTCTAATTCATTTTGAATATTTGTATCGGTCAGTTTATCATTGCCGTATAGTTTAACCAACATTTCTACGGTTTTCTCATCAACGCCTTCGATATTTAGTATCCCTGAAAAGAATTCATCAATTACTTCTTTTCCACTTTTTATTGTTTCTTCCATAATTTGCGTTATTCAAAGTTTTTCCAATCTATTTCAAAATTGGCTTTTAAATATTTAGTCATTATATCAAGCCCAGATTTGTTGTTGCATATCGGGTACACACCGTATTTTTCAACGAAGTCGAGAATGAAATAGCTTTCAAGGTCTTCAACTCTGTAGTTCCAAAATTTCCTCAACATATCAAAATTGATATATGTAAAATATAATTGGTCTATTTTTCTATAATTTACCAACCCTAAATTTTTGCTTTTACCGTCAAAGTGACCTGTTAATCTACTACCCATACTATTTGTTCGCTTTTCGCTCATACCTATATAGAGTAGGCGGGATTTTCCAAACGGGTATTGAATTTTGGTGTTTGCGGAATAAATGAAGTAAAGACCTGTTAAGCCCATCAATGATTTAATGTTATGTAAATCAAAAGTCTTAGGTTGGTCAAAGAATATCTTTAAGTCGGTCGGTTGTTCATTCATTTATTCATTCAATATACTTTAATTTGAAGTTATCAATTTACGGATTTCCTCAATTTAAGCGTTGGCTGTGGCGTTTGAGAAAAAATAAATGTGCTGTTTGCGCGTTGGCTTTTTAGCACTAATTTCAATGGTTTGCACGATTTTCCGCATTATGCACAACTCGTTTATATACGGAACTTTATTCGGTTTATAAAGAAGATTTGGCATGCTATGCTCAGGTTTCACCCAATTTTACTCCCGTTTAATTCCCCTCCATTTTCCGATTCCCTTCATCAAATGTAACTTTTTTTAAGAAATGATCGGCCAACTCTCTAAATTTTTCATCCAACTTCTCCATGGATGAAAATAAATAGTCTGTCTTTTCAGGTTTAAGAATCAGGAGAGAATTTAATTGTTCCGTCTTTTCTTCCAACATGTTTTTTGTTTTTCCCATTACAAAAATCGCTTCTTCAAAGTAGGAGGGAGGAAGCTTATTTTGAACCCGCAAAACCCGCCCAATCTGAGGTATCAATGTTCTATTTATCATCAAAACATTGGTTTACATTAAAAAATAATAGGGGAATTCACAAATTTTGAGGTTGTCCTTATTTTAGACAAGAAAACCGCCCGAAAAATGAGCGGTTTGAAACATTGCCAATTAGTTCTTTGTATTAATTTTCTTATTTAGTGACGCTATTTTCTGTAGAATTGTGTCGCAATTTTCACTTATTTTTTTATTATTAACTCAAGTTTCGCACCCATTATTTACAGGGTTTAAACGGCAATATATAGCATGAAAACCAAGGTAAACCCTTGGTTTTATTGTATCTTTAAGTTACTAAACACAAAGTACAAAACATGCTACAACACGAAGATATTGCTAAAATTCAAGAAATAAAAGGGAAATTCAATAAGGTTTGGGTCAGTGCAGAATATTTACAAGCACAT
>JBDNFD010000160.1:0-3177 GCA_041689995.1 Flavobacteriaceae bacterium
GGGTCTGGCGGCAGCGGTCCTGACGGCGGCGGTGGTTTTTATCCGGGTTGGGGACCAGGGGGTTGGTTTGTGGACACCAACCCATTTTCAGACAACAATGGCGGAATAGATATACCGCTCGGCAGTGGTGGAGGTAGCGGCGGCGGCGGCGGCGGGGAAGGTCCGCCTAATAACGATAGTGGACATACTTTGCCAACAATAGTTGTGGCGCCCGTTTTGCCTGATGATGGTCCGGAAGAGCCGGAGGAAGAAGATTGCAATACCTCAAAAGAAGATTTAGTGGCACTTTTCCCCAGTGCAAACGAAGCTGATATGCAAATATTGGCGGATGTTCTCAACGATTATGGCGCAGATTTTGGTATAGACACCAAAGAAGAATTACAACATTTTTTGGCACAGACAGGACATGAAACCGGAGGTTTTGCAACATTAAATGTTACAGAAAGTACGTATTGGACCACGGCAATGTTGTTGGCAAATACCTATAAGAGTTTTACAATGGATTCTATTGCGGCGGCAAATGACCCTGATCTATATTATGCACCGGATTATTTGCAAGATTCGGAAGGGGTTGCAAATATAGCTATGTGTTGTAGAATGTGTAATGGTGATGTGGCTTCCGGTGATGGCTATAAATACCGGGGAAGAGGGATTATACAGCTTACTGGGAAATGTAATTATACTGGTTTTAATAATTGGTACAACAATGAATACGATCCTGATATTGATGTGGTGAACAATCCTGATTTGATTTCCACAGATAAAAAACTTTCCATGCTTAGCGGGCTGTGGTATTTTAAGGAACGTGTTTTGGACAATGAAACCATTACAGCTTCTACTAGTGCCGATGTTGCGACTATACATATTAATAAATATACAGATAGTTATCAGGAAAGGCGAGATATATTAAATGATGCCAAAACAGAAATTGAATGTATTGAAGAATAATCTAAATATAATAATTATGAATAATAAAGTAACTTTCTTAGTAATTGCTTTCTTTATAACAGCAGGTTTTTATGCTCAACAAACCCAAGACCCACAAATCCAGGCCGCCAAGACGGAAATATTGGGGGAATGGATCAGGACAGACTGTTCTACTTGTAAGCTTATTTTTACAAATGATATGAAGCAAAAATATTATATTGATGGAGAATTAATGTGGACTTATCAATATGATTTAGATTGGGTTTGTGAAGCAGGTCAGCTAACAATGGATAGTAGGCTAATGCTGATAACTTTGGATGAGAATAGCAATAGGTTAAGTTGCGATATCATTCAAACTTTGAATGATGACGATAGCGTAAACGATATTTTATCAATTACTACTGGTCAAGGAAAGCTTATTGTGTATGAAAGGCCGTGAATTTGCCCTCATGGAAAAACAGATCGAATTATTCTGACAGATGAAATCACGCTTGCCAAGCAAAAAGCGGGATAAGGAATTTTGTAAAAGCATCGTGGGTTTCACGATGTTTTTTTATTTTCGGACAACAACGGAGAAATAGATATACCGCTCGGCAGCAGTGGTGGCGGCAGCGGTGGAAACGGTACGCCTCCTAACGATAGTGGGCGTACCTTGCCAACAATAGTTATATCTCCTGTATTACCGGAAGAACCGGAGGAAGTATATCCCTGCGAGCAACTTGGAAAGATGTTGGACCCACAAAGCCCTTCCAATATCAAAGACGATATTGAGGCCTTGCAGCAAGGTATACAACCGCAAGGAGAGGACGGCATATCAATAAAAAAAGAAGGCAACGAGGTTTATGGTATTGATCAGCTGAATCCTACAATCACGCGTTCAATACCCATTCCCACAGGCAAAGACACCCCGACCATTTATGGGGCTGTGCATACACATCCTTTTTCCACTTATCCCATGTTTTCATTTGCCGATTTATTTGTTTTGATGAACCTGCATTTCTATGCAAGTATCTCCAACAAAGGAGAAGTGGTATTTATGCTCGTTTGCAAGGATGATCAAGGGAATGATCAGGTATACGCGTTAAAGATTGATGATTATGAAGCCTTCAGGGCTAAGGTTTATCAAGAATTAAATGAAGTTGTGAATTCAAGCCCTTTTTTGAATCAAAATTCCCCAATAGGTGATATGATTGCAGAAGCAGATAATGTTCTCAAAAAAGATTACATTTTTGCAGATAATGCACAAACTGGGAGTTATGAAACTGCTTTTATCGATTTTTTTCAGGATTTTAATGTGAGTTTATTCAAAGCAGATCCAGCCCTTACATCATGGAGTTATTTATTTGATGTTGATATTGAATCTAATTCACCTATTGAATTACCTTGTGATAACTAATAATAATTAAAAAAAACAAAAATCATGAAATCTATTTGGGTTGCTACATTTATTATATTTGCTATAGGTTGTAAAGCACAGACACCTATTATTGATATTGAAGATTATTCATATAAAAATAGTATTGCCAATGCATATTATAAAGATGTAAATAATTATTTAAATCCTTTTGAAGGTACTTGGATTTATACCGATGGAAATATATCTTTTAAGATAATTATAGAAAAGGAAGTGCAAGGTTATACTGGAAAATTTTATGTTGATGCGCTAAAGGGGGAATACCTTTATGTGAAAAACGGATTTGAAAAAATCAATACACTATCAAATTTAAATAATCAGTACCATCACGCCATAAGTGGTAATTCTATTTTAAACAATGGCAACCGTCCTGAATGCAACAATTGTCCTCCCGGGGAAAAAAGAGTGAGTTTATCATTTTCCGACCCGGAGCACCAGTTGGGAGGAGAAATGGTTTTGCAGAGAATTAGCGTCAACGGGCAACCCGCATTGAAAGCTTTTAAAAAGACCACCAGTTATTATATCTCCATGACAGAGCGCTCGACCTATAAGTTCATGCTCGTGCCCAATGGGGAGTATATTCTTATAAAAGTACCATAATTATATTACTCTCCTTTTCCATCTGCGGTGATAAACAGGTATGCAGGCAGTAAACGATTTTGATTTTCTTCCAATTGTGTCTATTTATTTGATGATTGCCCCAATCATGCGGCAGAACAAATTTTTAACAAATTAGCAACAGGGGGAAGGTTTCATAGCTTTAATCAAAACACGGATTTTATAACCTTCAAAATAGGTTTCTTGAACCGTCCCAGATTTGACGCCACTTTACAAGA
>JBDNFD010000161.1:0-16720 GCA_041689995.1 Flavobacteriaceae bacterium
AAAAACTAATAGAATCAATTGATATTGAATGGATTACTTGCAGGATAATAGCAAATATGGAAGATTTTGGTTTTCTAACAAATACGCATGATTTTAAATATCAAGCCGTTACGTAAAATTGTTTTGGTGCGAAACTTGAGTCAAAGAATATCGAAAAGTTGATCATAATGCGAAAGAACACTCGGATGAGGTTCACCTTGCTGTGAAAAATGAAGGGCTTGCATTCCAAAATCAAGGGCGCCACGAATATCGGCCTCTAAATTATCACCGATCATCAAACTATTTTTCTTTGAAACATTCGCCTTTTCCAAGGCATAGGCAAAAATCTTCGGATTCGGCTTTTTTACGCCTGCTTCTTCGGAAGTAGTGATGGTTTTGAAATAATGATCAATTTTAGCCGTAGCTAATTTTTGATGCTGAATTTCCCGGAATCCGTTGGTGATAATATGTAACTCATATTTTTTATGAAGGTATTCCAAACTTGTCAAAACCCCGGGAAATAAATGGTTGGAATAGGGAAGATGGGTTATATAATCGTCTGCTAATTCTTCAATTTTCTCTTGGGAAATTTTGAATTTCAAGGCGCAAAATGCATCTTCCAACCGGCCGCAGCGCAATTTCTCTTTTGTGATTTCATCGCGCTGGTACTGGTTCCAATAATTGTTGTTGATAGGAATATAACATTCCAAAAAGTTGGGCAGTTCCACGGCAATTTTGTGCTTGGAAAAAATACGTTCAAAAGCCGCGGCGGAATTTTTATCGAAATCCCACAAGGTGTGATCCAAATCAAAAAAAATAGTAGTGATATTAGTTGGTTTCATGAAGATACGCTATCAAATTGAGCAACTTAATTCGATTATTTTTGGTCGAAAAATGGCTAATTTCAAAAACCAAGCCAGGATTTCCGGAAACTTTAGCTACTTCGGTTTTTATATTGCTTAAAACTTCAGTGGCCTTTTCCAACCCTATTTTTTGCAAAGTTTTGGAATTAAAAACATAGGGCTCCAAAATTAAGGGGGAAATGCGTTCCAGGCTTAAATCGTAAAATAGAAATGGAATGGAAGTTCCGGCCCGAAAACCAATACTGTCCACATAACCCATGGAAAAATCCCGTTTAATTTCCAGTTTGTCGAAATTATTATAGGCCTCAGGTATATTCAAATTGAACCGATCGTTCAAAATAAAATCCAACGGACTGTTCACAATAGATTCGAAGCGTTTTTTTTCTGTTTGCAACACGTCCATATCAAGTAAAGCCTCGTCGCCGAGCAATAAGCCAACCACCGCATAATCGGCCATGGATTTTATCAGGGAATGATATTTTATTTTATGGTAATTGATGCTTTTATTAACTGCGGAATAATCGCTCAACTGAAACATGAAATGCAACGGGATTTTATTTTTTTTGGAAAAATCCACCAATTCATCGTACACATCGTACGGATCTTTTGCGCCAAAAGCCAATACTTTTATGCGTTCCAAAATGGCATCAAAACGCAGAGAGAAAAAATTTCTGAAACTGGAACCAACCGCTCGCACTAGCCCTTTTTTTCGATATAAATAAGCCTGCGAAACGGCAATTATTGTACGGGAATCGAAGGTTTTTTGTGGTAATTCTTGTTCCGGGAAACGGGCTTGCAATATTTGTTTGAATTTTAAAGCCCAAATATCCACCACCGGCAAATGCAAGAAACCCTTTTGGAACGCCAGACTTTCTTCTGCCGGAAATCGACCAAATTTATCTTTTACATAGGGTTGGTATTCTTCATATCGACTCAGCAAATAAAAGGAAGCGGCAAAAATATCGAAAGGAAGGTCGCTTTTATCCGAGGTTCGAAAAAAACAGGGGGTTTCTTCCCATTGGCCAATATGAATATCGACATCGGAAAATCCCTGTTCCACCAATAAATCCACTTGTTGCACAAAAAGTTCGTTTCCCAACCGTTGCCTTCCGTAAGACAATTTCAGGTCTGGATGGGCGATGAATTCTTCGATTTTTGAGGTAAATTTCACTTGAATCCCCAAAATATTCCAACAAATTTGTTTGAAGATATAGGTGATTCTTGGGGTCTGTTTTGTAATATAAATTAGCAGCATAGGTGCGCAAATTCGGATTAAAGTAATTGTTCATCCGCAAAGCTAAAGTAGGCTTTTTGGGTAACAATTAGGTGGTCCAGCACTTTTATGTCAAGACTTTCCCCTGCGGTTTTTAATTTTTTTGTCAAATGTTTGTCTGCTTCACTGGGAATAAGAGTTCCCGACGGATGGTTGTGCGCCAAAATCAAGCAGGTGGCGCCATGTTCCAATGCATCTTTCAAAACCAGACGCACATCGACCACCGTTCCTGTAATTCCGCCTTTGCTTAACTGGGTTTTATGAATGATTTTATTCGAATTGTTCAAATAAATGACCCAAAATTCTTCATGGCCCAAATCGCCAATTAGAGGTTGCATTACCTCAAAAATGGAAGCGCTGGAAGTAACTTTCTTTTTAATTAAAGCTTCTTCAGACCTTCTTCTTCTACCTAGTTCCATCGCAGCAATAATGGTGATTGCTTTTGCCTCGCCGATTCCTTTGAATTTCATCAATTTCTGCACAGAAAATGTTCCCAAATTGTTCAAATTGTTTTCTGCACTTTGCAAAATACGCTGACTCAATTGCACCGCACTTTCTTGTGAATTTCCCGAACCAATCAAAATTGCGATCAATTCTGCATCGCTTAAAGAAGTCTCGCCTTTCAGCAGTAATTTTTCCCGCGGACGATCGCCTTCCGCCCAATTTTTAATGGAGAACGAGACAGGCTTTTCTTTCGGTGCGGCTTTTTCTTCCATGATTTATTTTTTATAAAGATAAAAAAATTCGTGTCCAAGACAATTTTTTGAGTTGAAAAGCGTGATTTTCAGAAAGATTTTTCAATAAAAGCAAACGGACTTACGATGTTGAACTTAACAAATGAATTATATTTGCAGCTTAACCTTTCAAAAGAAATAAAATGGGAAATATCATCGACGTCCACGCACGACAAATTTTTGATTCACGGGGAAATCCCACTGTCGAAGTGGAAGTGATCACCGAAAACGGGATTATGGGTCGTGCCGCCGTTCCTTCCGGTGCTTCAACGGGAGAACATGAAGCGGTGGAACTTCGGGATGGAGGTAAAAATTTCCTCGGAAAAGGGGTTCGGAAAGCGGTGAAAAACGTAAATGGTCCGATTGCGGAAAGTTTATTGGGTTTCTCGGTTTTTGATCAAATTCGGATCGACCAAATCATGATCGATCTCGACGGAACCCCAAACAAATCGAAACTCGGAGCGAATGCCATTTTGGGTGTTTCCCTTGCGGTGGCAAAGGCTGCGGCCCAAGAATTGGGAATGCCGCTTTATCGATATGTGGGTGGCGTTAGTGCCAAAACATTGCCGATTCCGATGATGAACATCATCAACGGAGGTTCGCACAGCGATGCTTCGATCGCCTTTCAAGAATTTATGGTCATGCCGGTGAAAGCGGAAAATTTCTCGCAAGCCATGCAGATGGGAAGCGAAATTTTTCATCATTTGAAAAAAGTGTTGCACGATCGGAATTTAAGTACGGCTGTGGGTGATGAAGGCGGATTTGCACCGAAATTGAATGGCACCGAAGACGCATTGGAATGTATAAAATTGGCGGTGGAAAATGCCGGTTATTCCTTTGGCGACCAAATTATGATCGCCTTGGATTGTGCAGCTTCCGAATTTTTTGTCAATGGGAAATATGACTATTCCAAATTTGAAGGAAAAAATGGAAAGATCCGAACCATTGCGGAACAAGTGGATTATTTGGCTGAATTAGCTGAAAATTATCCCATTGTTTCTATTGAAGATGGCATGGACGAAAACGATTGGGAAGGTTGGAAATTATTGACAGAAAAGATTGGCGACAAAGTACAACTGGTAGGCGACGATGTGTTTGTTACCAACGTGGTGCGTCTCGGAAAAGGAATCAAAAATAATATTGCCAATTCTATTTTAATAAAGGTGAATCAAATTGGGACGTTGACAGAAACCATTTCCGCGGTTGATATGGCGCATCGTGCGGGATATACCGCTGTGATGTCGCATCGTTCGGGTGAAACGGAAGATACCACCATTGCAGATTTGGCCGTGGCATTGAACACAGGACAAATAAAGACGGGTTCCGCCTCTCGAAGTGACCGAATGGCGAAATATAACCAGTTGTTACGTATCGAAGAGGAATTGGGGGAAAGCGCCTTTTATCCGAGAAAGCTTTAGGCTGTAAGCTTTAGGCTGTATTAAATAATGAAAAAAGTTGAATCAAGAGGGGAGGTTTGAACCATAATTTCGTCCGTATTCTACCGCTTATCATTTAAAAATACATCTAACAATAAATAATGTTTTTATTCAATTTTTTGTACCTTAGCACTCCTTAAATTCACAAAAGCAGAAAATATAATATGTCAAAAATTGCGACGATAGAAATAGATGGGAAAAAATATGAATTTCCTATGGTCAAAGGCACCGAAAATGAAATTGCCATTGATATTAGTTCCTTGCGAATGAGCAGCGGAGGCGTGATCACATTAGATCCAGGTTTTAAAAATACAGGTTCTTGCGAAAGTTCCATTACTTTTCTGAACGGAGAAGAAGGGATTTTGCGTTACCGTGGTTATTCCATAGAATCTTTGGCCGAGAAGGCTGATTTCTTGGAAGTGTGTTATCTTTTGATTTTCGGTGAATTGCCTTCGAAAGAAATATTGCACCGATTTTATTGCGACATCAAGAAAGAATCCATTGTCGACGAAGAAATGAAAAAGATTTTGGACGGTTTTCCAAAATCGGCTCATCCCATGGGCGTGCTTTCTTCTATGACAAGTGCTTTAATTGCTTTTAACCCGGGTTCGGTGAACGTGGATTCCCCAGACGAAATGTACCACGCAATCGTAAAGTTATTAGGAAAATTCCCGGTATTGGTAGCCTGGACCTTGCGAAAACGAAGCGGTCAACCATTGGATTATGGCGATAGCACCTTGAATTACGTGGACAACATTTTAAAAATGATGTTCAAAAAACCCTATGAAAATTATCAAATAGATCCGAAAGTTTCGGCAGCATTGAACAAATTATTGATATTGCATGCCGATCATGAACAGAATTGTTCCACTTCCACGGTAAGAATGGTGGGTTCTTCCCACGCCGGATTATTTGCTTCTATTTCTGCCGGCATAAATGCACTTTGGGGCCCACTTCACGGCGGCGCCAATCAGGCTGTAATTGAAATGTTGGAAGCGATCAAAGCAGATGGTGGCGATACCAAAAAATATATGGCCAAGGCGAAAGACAAGAAAGATCCGTTCCGTTTGATGGGCTTCGGGCACAGGGTTTATAAAAATTTCGATCCACGTGCGCGTATCATCAAGAAATCAGCTGATCAAGTTTTAGAGAGTTTGGGTATCGAAGACCCGATTTTGAGTATTGCCAAAGGATTGGAAAAAGAAGCTTTGGAAGATCAATATTTTGTAAAACGAAAATTATATCCAAACGTCGATTTCTATTCTGGTATTATTTATAGGGCGTTGGAAATTCCCACTGAAATGTTCACCGTAATGTTTGCATTGGGAAGATTGCCGGGCTGGATCGCACAATGGCGGGAGATGCGTTTGAAAAAAGAACCTATTGGTAGGCCGAGACAAATTTACACCGGAGAAAATCTTCGCGAATTTGTAGAAATCGAAAATCGTTAAAACGAAATAAATTCTTTGTAAAAGCTTCCTGCTAGTAGGAAGCTTTTTTATATGGCTTAAAATTTAAATTCGATGTTGCAATTACATATCACAGACGAAACTTCCCCGTTGAAAGCGGTGATTTTGGGCTCGGCCAAAAATAGCGGTGATGCGCCAGAACTTAAAGATGCATACGATCCAAAATCCAAAGAGCATATCAAAGCCGGCACTTATCCAAAAGAAGCGGATATGATTTCGGAGATTCAAGAAGTGGAAAAAGTTTTGGAAAAATATGGGGTAGAAATTTTCAGGCCAAAGATGATTCCCGGGTACAATCAGATTTTTTCGCGCGATATAGCTTTTGTGATTGAAGACAAGTTTATCAAGGCAAATATTCTCCCTGACCGTGAACGGGAAATTCAAGCTATTTCCCACGTGATCGATCTGATCGATCCGTCAAAAATAGTGGAACTTTCAGTTGAAGCGCATGTGGAGGGTGGCGATGTGATGCCTTATGGCGAATATATTTTTGTGGGAACCTACCGCGGAGATGATTATCCGAATTATATAACCGCACGAACCAATATGAAGGCCGTTGGCGAATTGCAGCATTTATTTCCTCATAAAAAAGTTAAATCCTTCAATCTTCGGAAGTCAAACACCGATGCCAGGGCAAATGCGCTTCACTTGGATTGTTGTTATCAACCAGTGGGAAAAAATATGGCTATCATTCACAGAAATGGATTTTTGGAAGAAGAAGAATTTCAGTGGTTGGTGGATTTTCACGGAAAGGAAAATATTTTTGAAATTACCGCCGAAGAAATGTACCAGATGTACAGCAATATTTTCAGTATCTCCCAAGAAGTAGTGATTTCAGACAAATCATTCGACCGTTTGAACAATTGGTTGCGAGGCCGTGGGATTACGGTGGAAGAAGTCCACTATCGTGAAATTGCCAAACAAGAAGGCTTGCTGCGCTGTACAACAATGCCCTTGATTCGGGAATAAATTATAAAAAGCCAAAAGCCAAAAGCCAACAGCCAACAGCCTAAATTAATACCTATAATATTCTGGTTTAAAAGGGCCTTTTACTTCCACACCAATATATTTCGCTTGTTCTTCGCTCAGTTCCGTAAGTTCGGCACCGACTTTCTTTAGATGTAATTTGGCCACTTTTTCGTCCAAATATTTTGGAAGCATATATACTTCATTGGCGTATTTATCGCCATTTTTCCACAATTCAATTTGCGCCAAAGTCTGGTTGGTGAACGAGTTGCTCATTACAAAACTTGGATGACCGGTCGCACAGCCAAGATTCACCAAACGACCTTCCGCCAAAAGCACAATATCTTTTCCGTTGATCGTGTATTTATCGACTTGTGGTTTGATTTCCACTTTTGAATCCCCGTGATTTTTGTTCAACCAAGCAACATCAATCTCGTTGTCGAAATGACCAATGTTCGCCACAATGGTTTTGTCCTTCATCGCTTCGAAATGTTTGGAGGTCAAGATATCCTTGTTTCCGGTAGCTGTAATCACAATATCCGCATGTTCGATGACGGTTTCCAATTTCTTGACTTCATATCCGTCCATCGCAGCTTGCAGTGCGCAAATCGGATCAATTTCGGTAACGGTAACTATGGCATTTGCGGCTTTGAAAGAAGCGGCAGTTCCTTTTCCCACATCGCCATAACCACAAACTATCACACGTTTTCCTGCCAACATTACATCGGTTGCACGACGGATCGCATCGACAGCACTTTCGCGACAACCATATTTATTGTCAAATTTCGATTTGGTCACCGAATCGTTCACATTGATCGCAGGCATCGGTAAAGTTCCGTTTTTCACTCGTTCATATAAACGGTGAACGCCGGTAGTGGTTTCTTCTGAAAGCCCTTTGATATCTTTTGCCAATTCCGGATAATTGTCCAAAACCATATTCGTCAGATCGCCGCCATCGTCCAAAATCATGTTCAATGGTTTACGTTCTTCCCCAAAAAACAAGGTTTGTTCGATGCACCAATTAAATTCCTCTTCATTCATTCCCTTCCACGCATAAACCGGCACACCAGTAGCAGCGATCGCAGCAGCAGCCTGGTCTTGTGTCGAAAAAATATTGCATGAACTCCAAGTTACTTCTGCGCCCAATGCACGTAAAGTTTCTATCAAAACCGCAGTTTGGATAGTCATGTGCAAACATCCAGCGATGCGCGCGCCTTTCAAAGGTTGTTCGGTTTTGTATTCTTCCCGAAGAGCCATCAGGCCAGGCATTTCGGCTTCTGCCAATTCAATTTCTTTCCTTCCCCAGTCTGCCAAAGAAATATCTTTTACTTTATAGGCCACATAAGGCAATGTTTCTGAATTCATGTTCCGTATATTTGTTATAAAATATCAGCCGTTGGACGGCCTTTTTAATTAATTGCAAAAATAAGCAAACTCCAAGAAAGCGCATGCCTCTTTACAAAACAATAACAGTTAATGAAGATACCAAGGTTTTGATCTGGAAAATCGAGGAAAGTTTGTCTGAACTTTCACAGGGAATTTGTTTGTCTGAACATTGTCAAACCCGCATTGACAAAATGAAATCAGTAATTCATCAGAAAGGGTTTATGAGTATTCGGCATTTGTTGGCGGAAGTGGGTTATGTGGATGCCGATTTATATTATGACGATTCGGGAAAACCGCATTTGCACGATGGAAAATTTATTTCCATCACACATTCGAACGAGTTTACAGGGATTATTATAAGTGATAAAAAGAAAGTCGGCGTGGATATCGAAAAACGTCGCGATAAAATTTTGCGGATTGCACATAAATTTACCCCTTTGGAAGAATACCATACCTTAGCAAACGAAGATGCGCTGGTGCGAAAACTAACCATAGTTTGGTGCGCCAAAGAATCTTTGTACAAGCTTTATGGAAAAAAAGGTTTGTTATTTTTGCACCATATCAACGTGAGCGAATTCGATTTTGACGATGAAAAAACCACTGCAAAAGTTAGATATGAAGGAAAAATTTCTGAATATATCGTCCATTTTATGGAATTTGAAGGATTTACATGTGCGTTTGCGATATGAATGAACAAAAAATGATCAAATAAAATCCAACAGGTTTTGTGACCTTTTCAGTTTAAACCAAAATAGATAAAAAAATGAATATTTCCGTTGAACTTACACTGACGCCAATCCAAGATGATTTTGAACCGGCGATCATCAATTTCATTAAAAAACTCCGTGCTTCTGGGCTGACGGTATTGGAAAATCCGCTCAGCACCCAAGTGTATGGCGATTATGATCAGGTGATGAATATCCTGAAAGCCGAAATGAAAATTGCTTTCGAAGCCGTCGATCGGGGCTTGATGTATATAAAAATCGTAAAATCGGACCGAAGCGGTTATGAACCTCATTTTTGAACATATTGGACAAATTTGCTGAGCTGTAGCAAAAATCATCGAGCGGATAGTCAATGCCATTTCCAATGACCGAAATTTTTCACTGGCTTTTTTCACAATATGAAAATGTTCCCACCTATTTGGTGGTGCTGGAACTCGTCGCCGTGGTTTTTGGATTGCTCAGTCCCTATTTTTCGATGAAAAACAATATTTTGGTTTATCCGACCGGAATTATCAGCACCTTGATTTATGTTTATATTTTGGCGGTTTACGGCCTGTTGGGCGATATGCTGATCAATGCTTATTATTTTGTTATGAGCATTTATGGTTGGTATATTTGGACCCGAAAAACTGACACGGAACACTACACGCCGATTACCACCATGAGCAAAAAGGAATGGTTCACGGCACTTTGGTTATTTTTTGCTGGCGGAATATTCGTATTTATCGTTTACCAACTCTTCCACAAATGGACCAGTTGGACGGCGTACGCTGATACATTGACCACCGCACTTTTCTTCACTGGAATGTGGCTGATGGCAAGAAAGAAACTTGAAAACTGGATCATCTGGATCATCGCTGATTTGATTTCAGTGCCATTATATATTTATAAAGGACTGATTTTCAGTTCAATTTTATTTTTCATAATGACAATTATTGCAATTTACGGTTATAAAGCATGGAAAAATCCCTCGAACAACAGGCTTCAAACTGTTTGAAAATTGTCATTTTTGGTCCGGAATCCACGGGGAAAACTTCCTTGGCGAAAGTCTTGGCGGAATATTACCACACGGAATGGACACCGGAATTTGCGCGCGAATACCTGCAAGAAAAATATGACAATGCGGGCGAAATCTGTGCGCCCGAAGATTTATTGCCTATCGCCAGAGGCCAAATGGAATCTGAGAACCGTTTGGCGAAAAAAGCCAATAAAATCCTTTTTTGTGATACGAATTTATTGGAAACATACATTTATGGCCAAGCTTATTACGCTAATTTTGAAAATTCCACTTTAAAAACCGCGGCAGAGAGAAACAAGTATGATTTTTATTTTTTGACGTATATTGACGTTCCTTGGGAACCCGACGATTTGCGCGACAAGCCCGAGGAACGCGAAGAAATGTTCACACGGTTTGAAAATGCCTTGAAACAGCGAAATTTGCCTTATATTTTGATAAAAGGAAATCCAAAAGAACGATTGAAAATGGCGGTTAAAACTGTAGATGATTTGTTGAACCAGCAAAACAAATAAGCTTTGCATTTTCTGCAAAATCCCAGAAATCTTTAGCGTTTAAAAAATCAGCAATGAAAAACACATTTTAAAAAGAATGGAAAAATTTACTTCAAAAGAGTTACAACAAATAGAAAGATACGGAATCTCCCGCGAAAAGGCGCATCAACACCTTCAAACCTTCGAACAGGGAATCTGCTTTACGGAATTGGTCGCGCCCGCAACTTTGGAAAACGGCATCCGAAAACTTTCGAAAGAGGAATTGAAATTTTATGCTGAAAAATATGAACGTGAAAATCGGGAGATCGTAAAATTTGTGCCGGCAAGCGGTGCGGCAACACGGATGTTTAAAGATTTGCAAGGTTTCCAAAGTCTAGAAGATTTAAATGTAAATACCTCAGAATATGCAAACATTCAAACATTTTTTGAATACTTGCCGGAATTTGCTTTTTACGAAGAATTGCTTTTCGAAACAAAAAAGCATTGCCCCAATTTTAACTATTTCTCGGAAGATGAGAAAAAAAATGAGCTGCTGAAAACGCTTCTCAATGAAGATAAATTAAATTTTTCTGACTTGCCAAAAGGTTTGGTGCCGTTTCACAAATATCCCCAGGAAACTCGAACCGCTTTTGAGGAGCACTTGGTTGAAGCAGCACTTTATGGCGCAAAAAATGGACGGGCGAAATTGCATTTTACGATAGGAAAGGAGCATTTGGAAAAGTTTGAAACCGAATTTAGCCGGATTAAAAACCGGGTAGAAAACGCAACCGGAATACAATTCGATTTGACTTTTTCTTTTCAGCAGAAGAATACGGACACACTTGCCGTGGACATGGAAAATCGTCCGTTTCGCGATGGAGCGGGAACTTTGTGTTTTCGTCCGGCGGGACATGGCGCTTTATTGGGAAATTTGAATCAAATGAATGCGGACATTGTTTTTATTAAAAACATAGATAATGTTTCCACAGAAAAAAACCTTTCCACAATTGTCGATTATAAAAAAGCTTTGGCGGGAATTCTTTTGGAAATACAAGAAAAAGCATTTGGGTTTTTAGAAAAATTACATCAGCGGGAGAATTCCGAAACATTTGAGAATCATAGGGAGCAAACCGTGACTTTTTTGAAAGAAGTGCTAAATGTTCAACGGGAACCGGAATCTTTTGGGGAAATCATCAATCTTTTAAACCGACCCATACGAATTTGCGGGATGGTGAAAAATGCTGGTGAGCCTGGAGGTGGGCCATTTTGGATAAAAGACGGATATGGAAATACTTCGCTTCAAATTGTCGAAATGGCACAAATTGATTCGAAGAACCATCGGCAATCCGGGATTTTGGAAAAAGCCACTCATTTCAATCCGGTGGATTTGGTTTGTGGTGTGAAAAATTTTAAAGGCGAGAAATTTAATTTGTCGGAATTTTCGAATCCCCAGCGTGGTTTCATCACACAAAAATCGGCGAATGGCGCAGATTTAAAAGCTTTGGAACTCCCCGGTTTGTGGAATGGCGCCATGGAATATTGGAACAGCATTTTTGTGGAAGTGCCGGTGGAAACCTTCAATCCGGTGAAAACCGTGTTAGATCTGTTGCAGTTAGAACATTTATAGTATTTTTTTTGAATTTGATAACTTTTGATCCAAACTTTAAATAGTAAATCGTGAACGAACCAGTCCTCTTGAAAGAAGTAGAATTCAAGGCCGTTTTGAGTAGTGGTCCCGGCGGACAACATGCAAACAAAACTTCCACGAAAGTGGAATTATATTGGAATGTGGAAGAAACTGCGGTATTTTCCCAAGAGGAAATCGAACGTTTACTAAAAAATCTAAAGTCCCGTTTGACCAAAGAAAATGTTTTAATATTGTCATCAGATGAAACCCGGAGCCAGTTTCAAAATAAGAAAACTGTCATTGCGAAATTTTTGGAACTTGTGGAGCGCGGTTTAAAAATTCCTAAAAAAAGGAAAAAAACCAAACCTTCCAAAATGGCGAAATTGAAGCGTTTGAAAGAAAAGAAGTTTCGTGCTGAAAAGAAAGAACGTCGAAAGGATCCGGATTTTTAGAGCTGAATTTAGATAATACGTTTTCCATCCATGGAATTCTCGGCTGATAGAATGATTGCCGTAAATTCGTCGGCCTTCAATGCCGCTCCGCCAATCAATCCGCCATCGACGTCGGGTTGTGCGAATATTTCCACCGCGTTGTTTGGTTTTACGCTTCCCCCATATAAAATCGGGATTTTGTTGGCCAATGTTTCCCCATATTTCTGAGAAATCAGGTTACGGATAAATGCGTGCATTTCCTGTGCTTGTGCCGGCGTGGCGGTTTCTCCCGTTCCGATCGCCCAAACCGGTTCGTACGCCAAAATGAATTCTTCCCAATCGGATTTTTCAAAATGGAACAATCCTTTGGTCAGCTGGGATTTTACGACTTCAAATTGCGAATTTTGTTTTCGGTCGGAAAGTTCTTCCCCGATACAAAAGATGATTTTCATTTCGTTTCGAAGAGCTGTTTTAGCTTTTTCGGCAAGTAATTCATCCGACTCATGAAAAATGGTGCGCCGTTCGCTATGACCTAATATCACTGTGTTTACGCCCACACTTTTCAACATGTTTGCGGAAATTTCGCCGGTGAACGCACCTTCTTCTTTTTGATGCATATTTTGAGCTACCACTTCAATATTGCTTTCACGTAGGGACCGAAACGCTTGATAAAGATTGGTGAATGACGGAGCAACCATCACTTTCGTACGGATGGATTTTGGCAAGTCTTGCTTGAGCCCGGTCAAAAGAAGTTCCATTTCGGAAAGGTCACAATTCATTTTCCAATTTCCGGCCACTATTTTTTTTCTCATCACATAAGTTTAAAAGGATATTTATTTTTGAGAAAAAACCACCGATAATCTTTTAGCAGTTGCTCTCAAAGACTTTCGCATAAAACGATTAGCAAATATACAGGAATTGCGGGACATAAGCTGTAGTCGATTAGAAGCAGGGTTTCGGTTTGTAAATTTTAAATAAAGAAAAATTTTTTCACTTTTTTATGCTACGGAGTAGTCGGATTTTATTGCTTTAACCAGTTGGGAAATGGGTTCTATCGCTTCTTTTGAGCTTTTTTTGTGGGAAAAATCGACCAAAAGCCGCTTAAAATCTCCCAAATTATCCGAAGATTGTTCGGGGTTTTCTTCGTAGAAATACAAGGATTTGTATCTGTGTATTGAACATTGCCAACCAAAACGTTAAAAGATTGGTTGAAAATGTTAATGAAAAAAGGTACATTTACAAAATAACAGGAAACGGACCTTCATATACATGGAATATATACGAAAGTTTTACGGGGGGGGGGTTGTTTATAATAATGTTATGCCCAATTAAAAAAAGCCAGCCGCACAAACAGCACATTTGGTTTTTGCCATCACGAAAGCCAACGCAGAAAAACCAAAAGAGCTGTTTTTTGCCAACGCTCGAACGAAATATGGCAAATGATAAAGTAAAATGAAAAAAGACTGTATCTTGAACACAAAACTAACTAAAAACAATGCTTGAAATAAGAAAAGGTACAGCCGCTAAAAATTATGAAAATACGTTTTTTCGAGAGTTCGCAGAAAACCTTAAAAATCTTTTTGACAAGTATTCGCTCAACGGACTTCTAATTGCAAACTCTGAATGTGAATCGGATAAAAGACTTCAAATAGACGCTTTGCTTCTAACCCAAAATGCAGTTTGTATAATTGACTTCAAAAATTTTGATGGCAAAATCACTCTACCAAAAAATGCAAAATCAGAATTTGAATTTGGTAAATGGACTAACCAAAAAGGTGACATCATTAAAGGAGGAAGTTCAATAAACCCATTTGTCCAGCTTAAAAACCAGAAAGAAAAATTCATTAATGTTTTTGATAAAAATATAAAGAGTAAACTACCAAAAGCTGATTTATTCAATCCATTTCATACTGTTCGAGCAGTTTGTTTTCAAAAGGAAATTGAATTAATAGGCTCAATTCCTTCCAAAGAAGAATTGAATTTCTTCATAATTGACAAGAGTAATTATCTTGAAAAAATCAGAGACATCATAGACATTACAGACAAAGAAGTTTCTTTATCAAACGATTCATTTGATTTATTCAAAGAGGTTTTCCGTGCGGACAAATTCGATTTGAATGAATTGTATGAAGAAACAGTCAATTATAATGACTATTCGACAGAGTTGGATTTTGAGAATTTGTACTCTGACCAAAAATCTGCATTAAAAGAGATTACTTCTTTTATTAAGTCGGATGAAGGACAAATCTTTATACTTCAAGGAACTTCTTTAAGTGGTAAAACTCATTTGATTCCTTTCATTCAAGACATTGCGTTTAATAACAACATTTCGGAAGTTAAGTTATTTGCATCTTCTGCAAGAATTGCTAACAATTTACTTAAAGACAGTAATTTAGAATTCAATAGTATGTATTCTCATATTTACGGTGGAACGAGCCAAGAAGAAAAAGAAACCGAAACAGATGAAGACAATAAAGAAACTATTGATTTAGAGATAGTTCCTTTAAAAAAATGTGATGACGTAGAGGAAACGATTTTTATAATTGATGAATCGCATTTAATTTCCGACAACTACCATCAATCAATTGATTTAAGGTTTGGTTCAGGAAAATTACTTGAAGACTTCATTGCATTTTCGGATATAAAAACAACAAAAAGGAAATTGATTTTTGTTGGAGACAGCTTTCAACTGTCTATTGGAAAAAAAGAGGAAAGTGCTTTAAATCCAGCTTATTTAGAGGAAAAGTACGAATGCAAAACAAGAGCATTTCAACTGATAGATAAAGAAACTAAATCGGAGCTTGTTAAACAAGCTCTTACAGCAGTCAACTGCATAAGACAAGAACGATTTAACAACTTATCTTTTAAAATTGGAGATAGTTTCAACAAAATTCAAAAGACAGATTTACTTCCTTTAATTTCAAATAGCTTAAAAACCAACCCGAGCACTCATTTATTGAGCTTCTCAAATTATGATGCCCAAAAAATTAACTTTTGGATAAAAAAATCCATTCTAAAAAATGGTTCAGATTTATCCGCAAATGATTTAATGATATTTGGAAACAACATTCGTGTTGAAGATGAAAATGACCCATTTGCAGAACCAAAAAAAATCTACAATGGGCAATTTGGAACGGTCACAAATGTTTCAAATCCAATAGTAAAGAAAGATAAGTTAATTACCCCTTTGACATTTAGAGAAGTAAATATTTCGCTTCAAGATACAGGGCACAATTTGAAATTTTTCAGTTTTGAGAATTTCAGATTAAGTGATAAAGGCGAATTATCAAAAGACGAAACAATTTCATATAAAATCCTTTTAAATCAACTTGCAGAAAAAGAGTTAGAGAATTTTAAAAGCGGAAAACTTCATTCAGATGATGAATTAGCAGAACTTTTGAAAAGATTAGAAAAAGGCGAAAGGGTAAAAACTAAAGTAAATAGGAAGGTTCAAAAGTTATTGAGCAATATGCCTTCGTCAGAATTTTACCAATACAAAAATTCTGCACAATTAAGATTTGGTTGGGCTTTAACAGTTCATAAAGCAATGTCATATAAATGGGATGAAGTCTTTTTCAATGTCGAAACAGGAGGAGGTAAAACTAATGAAACGTATTTTAAGTGGATTTACACAGGTTTAATAAGAGCTACTAAAAAAGTTAATCTAATAAACTATGAACCGATAAATCCATTTATGAAATTAAGTTTTAATGAAAGAAACCCATTAATTGAAGATAACGGTTCCTTTTACTTTATTGCAGATACACATTCCATATTAAGTAGAGAAGATTCAATAATTTGTGATAAATACAATTTTCCTAATAACGACACCACAAATATAGCTTTCCAAATTTATCAATATTTAGAAAACATATTAGTTCTTCACAAAATTAAAATTAACAATATAACTCATCATAGTAGTCAGGAGGTTTATGAAGTTTCTGACCAAAAGAACAACAAAGCAAGGATTTCAATTTACTATAGAAACAATGGGCAAGTTCGTTTTCCTTCAGTCCAATCTGAACAAGCTAATTTCCAGAATAGATTAGAAGAAATTACTCTTGAAAAAGTAAGCATTTCAAATTTCGATTTTATTAAGGATAATTGGAGAAGTGAAAGTTATATAATGCTTAACAAAGAATTACGTTCAAAGAATATTAGCATACTTTATATAATTCAAAGTTCTTATAAAGATACTATCAAAATTATTAGTGTCCGATAAAAAAAGCCTCAATAATTGAGGCTTTTTTCGTATATAGAAGAATTAATCTCTGACCAAAAATTCAACTATGGGTAAAAGTACTATTTTTTTCGGACAGCCGATATTCAGTCAAATGATAGGT
>JBDNFD010000162.1:0-13387 GCA_041689995.1 Flavobacteriaceae bacterium
CCGTTTGCAAAGGGTGGCCACCACAGGAAAGGAATGGAAGCGTTTTTCCCTTCTTTGAACGTTGATTTCCTGCGCGACGCCGCCAACCAAAGCGTCACCAACGCCGGGCAAATCGTCCAAAACGCCTTCAACGAATTTGAAATTGGCATCGTTTTGCCAAACCCGGTTGTGGAAGGAACAATTGAACTCCAACAACGAGCCCTTTAAATTCAATGGCAAAGAATCGGATAAAGAAAAACCAGCATAGGAATTTAATAAAAACTGACCAACAAAAAATAATTTTTGATGGGCGGTTCAATCCCTGCAAACTTTGCAGTTGTCAAATTTAAACCTCCATCATAAATTCGGAATTTAAAATTGTATCTTTGAAATAAAAAGAAAGACATGTGAGCCCTCAAACAAACCATCCGAGTAAGCAATGGGCGTATTTCTGTTATTTTGCCGGAGGATTTCCAAGCAAAGGAAGTGGAAGTCATTGTGCTTTCCAAAGACGCTAGCGAATCAAAAAAATAGCTAAGGTTGTTTCGTTTCTTCACATCTTAAAACCCAAAGAAATACCCTAAATAATATTAAATTGAATAGAAAAAACCTTCAAAATATCACTTTAAATCCCGAGGATTCGGGACAGAATTCATCTGTCGGACGGAAGTATGCTGAATCAGAAAAGTTTGAACACGAAAATTTCGCCGCGGGAATTCCACCTTTTCTTCGCGGGCCTTATGCTACGATGTATGTTCGTCGTCCGTGGACCATCCGCCAATATGCCGGATTTTCGACCGCCGAAGAAAGCAATGCATTTTACCGCCGCAATCTCGCTGCTGGACAAAAAGGACTTTCTGTCGCCTTCGATCTGGCGACCCACCGTGGTTATGATAGCGATCATCCACGCGTAACCGGAGATGTAGGAATGGCCGGTGTCGCCATCGATTCGGTAGAAGACATGAAAATTTTGTTCGACCAAATTCCGCTTGATAAAATGTCGGTTTCCATGACCATGAACGGGGCCGTTTTGCCAATTCTCGCTTTTTATATTGTGGCAGCCGAAGAACAGGGCGTGAAACCCGAACAACTTTCCGGCACGATTCAAAATGATATTTTAAAGGAATTTATGGTGCGGAATACCTATATCTATCCGCCGAAACCTTCCATGAAGATTGTTTCGGATATTTTCGAATATTCCGCCAAAAACATGCCGAAATTCAACAGCATTAGCATCTCCGGCTATCATATGCAAGAAGCGGGCGCCACTCCAGAAATCGAGTTGGCATACACCTTGGCCGATGGATTGGAATACATTCGGAAAGGGTTGGAAGCGGGAATGGATATCGATCAATTTGCACCCCGGCTTTCTTTTTTCTGGGGAATTGGCATGGATCATTTTCAGGAAATTGCTAAAATGCGCGCAGCAAGAATGTTGTGGGCCAAAATCGTGAAACAATTCAATCCTAAAAACCAAAAATCTTTGGCGTTGCGTGCACATTGCCAAACCAGTGGATGGAGTTTGGCGGAACAAGATCCGTTCAACAACGTAGCGCGGACTTGTATCGAAGCCGCTGCCGCTGCTTTTGGCGGAACCCAAAGTTTACATACCAATTCCTTGGACGAAGCCATCGCATTGCCCACCGATTTTTCCGCACGAATTGCCCGAAATACGCAGCTTTATTTGCAGGACGAAACACAAATCACCAAAACTGTAGATCCGTGGGGCGGGAGTTTATATGTCGAAAAGCTAACAGAAGAAATTGCGCAGAAGGCTTGGAAATTGATTGAAGAAGTCGAAGAACTGGGCGGAATGACCAAAGCCATCGAAAATGGAACTCCCAAACTTCGTATTGAAGAAGCCGCTGCGAAAAAACAAGCGCGAATAGACAGTGAACAAGATATTTTGGTCGGAGTGAACAAATACAGGCGAGAGAAAGAAGATCCGATTGAAACTTTGGAAGTGGATAATCGGCGCGTGCGCAACCAACAGCTCGATCTTTTAGATAAAGTTAAATCAGAGCGCAATAACCAGAAAGTTGAAAAATCGTTGTTAGATTTAAGCCAAGCTGCCAAAGATGGGAAGGAAAATTTACTGAAACTTGCGGTGGAAGCGGCGCGCGAAAGGGCAACTTTGGGTGAAATAAGCGATGCTTTGGCCGAGGTTTTTGGACGGCACAAGGCCGAAATAAAATCCTTCAGCGGAGTTTATAGTAAAGAAATAAAGCAAAATATGTCGTTTGATAAAGCAAGGAAAATGGCCGACGATTTCGCTGAACAAGAAGGTCGGCGACCTCGGATCATGATCGCAAAAATGGGGCAAGACGGCCACGATCGTGGCGCAAAAGTGGTGGCCACAGGTTATGCCGATTTAGGTTTCGATGTAGATATCGGTCCTTTATTCCAAACTCCACAGGAAGCTGCCAAACAGGCCGTAGAAAACGATGTGCACATTTTGGGCGTTTCTTCATTGGCGGCCGGTCACAAAACCTTGGTGCCGCAAGTGATCGAAGCATTGAAAAAATATGGGCGTGAAGATATTATGGTTGTTGTTGGAGGGGTTATTCCGTCTGCTGATTATCAATATTTGTTCGATGCCGGTGCGGTGGCAGTTTTTGGTCCTGGAACGAAAATTAGTGAAGCAGCAATTGAAATGTTGGAGATTTTGATGAAGCCTTCGGAATAAGTATTTTTAAAAGCTTTTAGCAAATGGTTTTTTTGTGATTGGCTAAAAGCATAGCTTAATTAAATGACCAAACTGAAAAATTAGGAGGGGATTTCAAAAATCAGCGATTTAAAAAAATTTCTGAACTTTCGGTAAAATATAAAAAATGGAATTAGAGGTGGGACGAAGGTGCAAAATTACTTAATCCGGTTTTACTTTTGTGATTTTGCCATTTTTCATTATTACGAGGGCTGTGTTCTTTGCCTTTTTGAATTCAATAAGTCTCTCGTAAACAAGCTCAAGTCCTTTTACAATTTTATTTTTTAATTCAATTTGCTTATCATTTGTCGTCATAAATATTTTTTAATTGATTAAACTTATTTTTATCAATAATAGAGATGTTCTTTTCTGATAATTTATGAGCAATTAATTCGTGTTTTCCGTACGAATTGTCAAAAATCAGTGCTCCATCAATTACGGGAAGATAAAGGTCAAATAAATTGTAGATTCCTTTCAAATATCTTCGCTCAATTACTTTTTCCGGTATATTATGTCCGCCCTCTTGCACTCTTATTTTTACACGTTCTTTTGCCAGTTCTACATTGTTCAACCAAAAAAAAAGTAGTGTAATAGTATATCCTTGTTTCCTTGCACTTAAAATTTTATTCTTGTAACTTCTTGTTGACAATGTTGTTTCAAACGCAAAACTTTCATTTTCTTTTAAGAGTTCATTGATTCTGTCGATCATTATTCTCCCAGCTTCAAAAGCAACTTTTTCAGGCTGGAAAGGGGAAAGTCCTCTTGCTATTTCATCGGCATTTACAAATTCTCTACATTTAATAATTTCGGGTAAAATTGTGTATGAAGCGGTTGTTTTTCCAGCTCCGTTACAACCGGCAATTATATATAGATGCTTATCCCACATTCATACCAAAGATAATCTTTTTTCGTGAGATTTTTGATCAAAGAATATATTTCCTCTTAATCCTTATATTTGATGAAATCCGTAGTCCTCAGGAAGCCGCCAAACAGGCTGTGGAAAACGATGTGCATATTTTGGGCGTTTCTTCCTTGGCTGCCGGTCACAAAACCTTGGTGCCGCAAGTGATCGAAGCATTGAAAAAACATGGACGTGAAGATATTATGGTCTTTGTTGGTGGGGTTATTCCGTCTGCCGATTATCAATATTTATTCGATGCCGGCGCTGTGGCAGTTTTTGGTCCCGGCACGAAAATCAGTGAAGCAGCAATTGAAATGTTGGAGATTTTGATGAAGCCTTCGGAATAAGCATCCGAAAGGAAATAAGTATTTCCAAATTCACCAAAAAGCCTTACTTTTGGTGAATCGATTCACCAAAAAGCCTTACTTTTGGTGAATACAATTAAATATTATGCTTGAACGTATTCTCAAAAACACGATTTCAAAAAGGTTGTTCAAAGGAAAAACCATCATTGTTATCGGAGCGAGGCAGGTTGGAAAAACAACCCTTATTCGGGAAGTGCTGAAAGGAAAAGCGTTTTTATTTTTGGACGGGGATGATCCGTTGATAAGAGAGCGACTGACCAACCCGAATACTAAAGAAATTGAAACCATTATTGGCAATTCCGAAATTGTTTTTATAGACGAAGCGCAACGTATTGAAAATATCGGTTTGACTGCAAAAATCATTCATGACCAATTTAAAAATGTGCAATTGATTATGAGCGGTTCTTCGGCTTTCGAGCTTCGCAACCAAACCAATGAACCACTTACAGGAAGAAAGTTCGAGTATTTTCTATTCCCGATTTCATATGAAGAACTTGAAAAATCGGTTGGCTATTTAGATGCTACAAGGGATTTGGAAAACCGATTGATTTACGGCTTTTATCCCGATGTGATCAATAACAGAGGGGAAGAAAGAGCTGTTTTAAACGAAATTGCCCAAAGCTATCTGTTCAAGGATATTTTGGCATTTGCCAACATCAAAAAACCTGAAATTTTGGAAAAAATCCTTCGGGCATTGGCATTTCAGGTCGGCAGCGAAGTCAGTTACAACGAAATTGCACAGCTTACGGGAGTGGACAAAAACACGGTCGCCAATTACATTCATCTTTTGGAGCTTTCCTATATTGTTTATCCGCTTACTTCGTTCAGTCGCAACCTTCGCAACGAAATCAAAACCAACCGTAAAGTATACTTTTATGACAATGGTATCCGCAATGCTTTGATCCAGAATTTTAACCCGATCGGACTGCGAAACGATGTGGGTGCATTATGGGAGAATTTTCTGATGTCCGAACGCCTTAAACGAAACCATTATCATAATCATTATTGCAACAGGTATTTTTGGCGGACAAAACAGCAGCAGGAAATTGACTATGTAGAAGAGGCTGATGGAAAAATCACCGGTTTTGAATTCAAATGGAACTCGAAAGTTAGAAAAGCTTTTCCAGCTAATTTTGTCAAAACCTATAATGCGGAAATTGAGATTGTTTCCAAAGAAAATTTCAGGAGTTTTGTTGGGATGAATTAAGGTGAATTTGCTCCAATTCATTTCATATTTTTCTTTGATATTACACGGAATCATTATCAGTTTTTAATTTTTCCACGATTTTTTAAAATTATTTTTTGACGCTTTAAGGAAAAACTTTGGATTTGTTTTCTTATTTTTTGTAGGGCGTTCCTTTTCTAATGAAATGTTCCCGCTTGATCGCAAAAGAATTTGGAATTGCGTATTTTTGAAGTATGGAAATGCGTTTTCAAACCAAAAAAGAAAGCAATCGTCGCCAGCGGGAAGAGTTTTTAAAACTTTCCCCGTCGGAGCGGGTATGGCGATTTTTTGCTTTGGTGGCAGAAGTGAACCGGTTTCCCACCAAACATAAAAAGGATCGTTCAAAAAACCTTATCATCACCCTTCAATCCAAAGTAAAATGATACAGGCATGGGATGTCGATTTACGGAATTTTATTTCCGAAGCAAACAAACACAAAGTCAAAATGCTGATGGTTGGTGGTGGCGCGGTAAATTTTTATGGATACCAACGTCATTCTGCCGATGTGGATTTTTGGATCGATACTTCGGGAGAAAACCTTAAAAAATTACTTTGTGTTTTTAAGGAAATGGGCTATGAAATAGAAGAATTTCCAAAAGATGTAAAAAACAGAACCCAAAATATTTCCCTTAAATTTTCCCCCGAAAGCTTGAATTTGGAATTGATCACTCGATTTTCTCTCAATAAATCTTTCGAGGAAGCTTTTGACGATGCCGAAGAAGCACAATTACAAAATGGAACAGTTATATTGAAATGGCGCGTCCTTTCGCTTGAAGATCTAATTATAAGCAAAGTAAAATCAGGCCGTTCAAAAGATTTATTGGACATTCAAGAACTTAAAAAAATCAATACTACTTGATTATAGAAAATAATTTTGCTTTTGGTTCGATCAGAAAAAACAATTAAAAGGAAATTCAACAAGATATAAATATGGACTACTCTAAAAAAATGTTGCGTGACGATGCACTTCTAGGAAAAACCGTTGTGGTTACCGGAGGTGGCAGCGGATTGGGGAAATCCATGAGCACTTATTTTCTGGAACTCGGTGCCGAAGTTGTCATTACTTCTCGCAATCTGGAAAAAATAACTGCCACGGCAAATGAATTGAAAGCTAAAACCGGTGGAAAAGTTCTTCCTGTTCCTTGCGATGTGCGCAATTATGATGAAGTTGAAGAGATGCTTCAAACGGCAGTGGAACATTTCGGGAAAGTAGATGTCCTTTTGAACAACGCCGCAGGAAATTTCATTTCACCTACGGAACGGCTTTCCGCAAATGCTTTCGACGTCATTCTTGATATTGTTTTGAAAGGTAGTAAAAACTGCACCTTGGCTTTTGGAAAACATTGGATTGGCAGAAAGGAAACCAACAAAACCATTTTGAATATTGTCACCACTTATGCTTGGACCGGATCGGCTTATGTGGTTCCAAGCGCGGCGGCCAAAGCTGGGGTTTTAGCGATGACGCGATCATTGGCAGTAGAATGGGCAAAATACGGAATCCGATCCAATGCGATCGCGCCAGGACCTTTTCCTACAAAAGGTGCGTTGGACCGTCTGCTGCCCGGGGATTTAAAAGAGAAATTTGATTTGTCCAAAAATGTTCCTCTAAAACGGGTTGGCGAGCACCAAGAACTGGCGAATTTGGCGGCTTATTTAATTTCGGATTTTTCTGCCTATATCAATGGTGAAGTAATAACTATCGATGGTGGGGAATGGTTGAAAGGAGCGGGCCAGTTCAATTTTCTGGAAAATATTTCCGAAGAACAATGGGATCAATTGGCGGCGATGAGAAAATCAAAAAAATAAATCATGCCGGAAGAACCGAACCCACAACTTGATGCGATGCAAAATTTTCGGTGGAATTTTGTTATTTCTGATGCTTGATCTTGCCGAATGATTTGCGATCAAAAAAGGAATAACCTTCATAATTTTGAGATCTGTGGTTATTCTTTTTCCAACCTATTTTGCTCCAATTTTTCTGCCAAGCGTCGTTCTAAAATAGGTTCAATCAGCGTTTTTCGTGGTTTTTGTTTTAAAAATGGGAAAAGCTCCAATTCATTTTTCATCCGATCTTCGGAATGTTTGTATTTATTCGTGCCGACTAAAATCTGATTTCCATTGTCGAAATCCGCTTGTTCCTTTGCGGCACTTTCTTTGATTTTCCGTTGAATCGTACCTTCTTTCAGTTGTGTTAAAAATCCGCCACCTTTTTCGATTGTTTTGACTATTTCCAACGCTTTTTCCGCAAATTGTTCCGTTAGCGTTTCGAGGTAATAACTTCCTGCCGCCGGATTTTCAAGTTGATCGAAATAACTTTCATTTTTTAAAATCAGCAATTGGTTTCGGGCAATTCGGTTGCCAAATTCATTTTCTTTGTGGTAAATTTCATCATAAGCAGTGTTGCATACTAAGTCGGCCCCGCCTAAAATTGCACTCATACATTCCGTGGTCGTGCGCAACATATTCACATTGTAATCGTATAATGTTTTGTTGCGTTTGGTGGGAAAAGCAAGGATTTCCATTGAGATTTTTGAAAAATCATATTCCGAAGCTACCATCGCAAAAACAATGCGGAGTGCTTTGAGTTTGGCGATTTCAAAAAAATAATTGGAACCGATAGCTACCTTGAAAGTGATCTTGCCAATTCCTTTTTTGTCGGAAAAATGATTGAAGTTTTCGTTGACATGTGAAATGGCGTAAGCAATTTGCTGCGGAATACTGGCGCCAGCATTTTGATATAGTGAAACATCCACCGAAAGCAAATTCAACATATTTTTTGAAAAAACACTTTCCAGAATACGATGATCAGAAGACAAATTTTCATACCAATTTCCCGAACGCGCCAAATTCCCAATAATGTCGATTCCGAAGGAAATTTGATGTTTTTTATCGGCTAAAAAGTGAATGATGCTAGAAATATATTCTTCTGATAGAAAATTGAATTCCACAAGAATCGGAATATTTTCCAAATCGATTTTCTCCAAAATGGAAATAAGGTCAATTTTTTCAGAATCGATTATCAACCACAAACTTTCCGCGCCACGCGTCAAAACATTTTCAATTTTTTCGGAGGAAGGTTTTTCAAAAGCAACATAAATTTTCTCTGAAATATTCCATTGTGAAGGATTTTCGGGCATCAGACTTCCTTCTTTCAATAAATCCGAATGATAAAAGGGTTTTACATCAATTCCGTCGTTGGATTTATAAATCAAGGTTTCGTTGTAATCGGCACCTTTTAAATCTGCTTGTATTTTTTGTTTCCATTCCTTAGCAGAAATTTCGGGAAAGTCTTTAAATAGGTCATTCATGCGTTTTGCTTTTTAAACTATCGGCATACTTAATAATATAAACATCTTCGTTTTTGCGCTTCATGAAATATTTTTCACGGGCAAATTTTTCCAATTCTTTCTGATCATTCAAACTATTGACGATGGCCGTGTCTTTTTGGATTTGAGTTTTGTAATATTCTTTGTTGTTTTCCAACTCATCGATACTTTGGTTTAATTCGCGATGCGCTAGCCAAGAATTACTGTCGAAAAAAAGCATCCAAATAAGGAACAAGCTCAGTAATAGCACATATTTATTGCCGATGATCCTGAACCATTTTTTTTCGCGAAGTTGCTGCAAACCCATGATGCGAAGGTACAAAAATAAGTGATCGTTCGAAGCTTAAAGCCTACAGCATACGGCCAACGGCTTACAGCTATTTTTGTATCTTCGCTCCTTGAAAATCGCAGTTGTCATATTGAATTGGAACGGCAAGGAATTGCTGGGGGAATTTTTGCCCTCGGTCATTTCATATTCCCCTGAAGCGACAATTTATGTGGCAGATAATGCTTCGACCGATCATTCGGTCATTTTTGTTAAAGAAAATTTTCCGCAGGTAGAAATCATCCAGAATATTCAAAATGGAGGTTATGCGAAAGGTTATAACGATGCGCTTTCCCAGCTTTCCGAAGACATTTTTATTTTGTTGAACAGTGACGTGGAGGTAACCAAAAATTGGTTGCCGCCCTTAATTTCTTGTTTTGAAAATCAGCCCGAAACCGCGGCGGTACAGCCCAAGATTTTGGATTATAGGCGAAGGAATTATTTTGAATATGCCGGGGCCGCCGGTGGATTTTTAGACCGACTGGCGTTTCCATATTGTCGTGGTCGAATTTTTGAGGATTTAGAAGAGGACCTTGGACAATATGATGATGAAATTCCTATCTTTTGGGCCAGTGGTGCTTGTTTGGGCATTCGAAAAAAAGCTTTTTATGAAGTGGGAAAACTGGATGAAACCTATTTTGCGCATCAAGAAGAAATTGATTTGTGCTGGCGCTTGCAGAATTTGGGATATACCATAAAATATGTTGGCAAAAGCAAAGTGTTTCATATTGGTGGCGCAACTTTACATTCTGAAAATCCAAAAAAAACATTTTATAATTTTCGGAATTCCCTTTTCAATTTAGTGAAAAATGACGGAGGAAAGTTCCATTTTCTTTTGATCTTGCTAAGAATGAAACTGGATGGGATCGCGGCGGTCCGTTTTCTTCTAAAGGGAAAACCAAAGCATTTTTGGGCAGTTCTCAAAGCACATTTTTCTTTTTATAAATCCTTGCCGTATTTATTGAGGCAACGAAGACTTTTTGCAAAAAAAGGAAACCGATCGAAAACTTTCTCCATCGTGTTCGCCTACTATATTTTACGCAAAAAAACCTTTTCCAAACTTAAAAAGCAACCCTAAATTCTTGTTAATCATAAATGATGGCATGCTATTTTTAGTAATTTTGGCAGTCATAATTAATGCTTAAACAAAAAACATCATGAAAAGAATCTTTGTTTTACCGATTTTGACGGCGGTAATCCTTTCATCCTGCGTGTCTCAGAAGAAATATGCGGCCTTAGAGTCGAAACAGCAAGAAACACAAAGTTTATTGGATACGGCGACGATGAAGCTGAACGAATGTCTAAGCGAAAATAAATCCATGACCCAACAAATGAGAACGTTGGAAAGCACGAATTCCGCTTTATTAATGACACAAGGAAATTTGGCAACATTATCTGAAAAAGCTGCCGACAATTTAAATCAATCGCTCAAACGTTTGCAAGAAAAAGATTTGAAAATATCGGCTTTGCACCAAGCATTGAGTAAAAAAGACAGTGTAACTTTGGCCTTGGTGACGAGTTTGAAAGGTGCTTTGGGAACACTGGAGGGAGATGATATTCAAATCAGTGTGGAAAAAGGAGTGGTTTTTGTCTCTATTTCGGACAAACTATTGTTCAAAAGCGGAAGTTTCGAAGTTTCGAACCGCGCCAGGGAAGTCTTGGCCAAAGTTGCGAAAGTTGTAAAAGCTAAACCTGATTTTGAATTTATGGTGGAAGGACATACAGATAATGTGCCGATCCACAATAATTGTATGGAGGACAACTGGGATTTGAGTGTTAAGCGCGCTACTTCCATTGTGAGGATCTTGGTCAACGATTTCAATGTCGATCCTTCACGAATGACCGCTGCTGGTAGAAGTGAATATATTCCTTTGGAATCCAACGATAATCCCGATGGACGAGCAAGAAACCGAAGGACCCGTATTGTGATTTTGCCGGAATTGGGTCAATTCTACGGAATGATTGAAGATGGAATGAAAAAAGCGGAACAAGCCTCCGATAATATGTTAAAAGAAGATATAAGGACAGATATTAAGAAACCAAATGCGGGCGATAAACCAGCAGATGGAAAATAAGCGGAAGCCTTAATCCGCAAAAAAGTATCATTATCTAACTAAACCACTATGGACTAAAGTGCCATAGGTTTTTTAAAACAGACTAAAAGTCTGTTATATTCGTGAAATTTATAGTAAACAATTTACGCTCGTATTTTTAGGGAGCGAGTGAATTTGTGAAAATTCGTGATCCCGACGCTTCGGAAGTGGCAAAATTTTCAGAAGCTAAAGCGAGATGCACTAAAGTGCATAGTTTAAACTATTTTTGAGACCAATAAAATAAGGATACGACCAAAACAACACCCTTGAAAACCCAATATTTATCTATATCTTTATAGATAAATATTCAAAAACCAATCTCATGAAAAAAACAATTACCTTCCTATCGTTACTCTTCCTCGGAATAGCCACCATTGCCACCGCCCAACAACAAGGCAATATGGCAATACTTAATGAAGACGGCACCATCTCCGTTGAAACTATCACACTTCCAGAAAACTATTACAACCAAGAACGAACCCAAGTATTCGACCAGCTTTGGCGCTTTGGAGAACCAGCACATCCTAACATTAAAAACAGTCGCGGCACAACATTAGCTGATATAGACAATGACGGTGTGGACGAAATACTCTACGGAATCTGGAACACCCTCTATGCTTTAGAAGGCGACGGTTCTATTCTCTGGGAAAAACCCGTAAGCGGTACAATCCTACTCCCTCCTACTGTTGTGGATTTAGATGGTGATGGAACATTAGAAATTATCCTAAACACAGGAGGTGTTCCCAATGCAGGCCGTGTCTATCTTTTAGATCCTGTGGGTAACGACCTGCCCGGTTGGCCATTAAATTTTGACGACCATTGGATGATAAACGCCCCAGCCGCTGCAGATGTAGATGGCGATGGCGTTTTGGACATTGTAACCGGTGAACGCGTAACCGGTGTTCAAGGTTTTGTACACGTCATCAAAATGGACGGCACGCCCCTAAACGCCAACTGGCCCGTGGAAGTAGCCGCTACGCCCGCTTTCACTCCCTCAATAGGCGATGTTGATAACGACGGAAACAATGACGTAGTGATAGCCGCCTCAAGTGCTGGGATGTATATTTTTGACAATCAAGGACAGGTCTTTCCCAACTTCCCAGTTTTTGACCCAAATGTGAATTATTCATACCAGTCACCCATACTCGCAGATCTTGACGGCGACGGCGACCTAGAAATAATAGGAAGCAACCACGGCAATGCTGCTGGCTTTTATGTTATGGAACATGATGGTAGCTACAAAGCTGGCTGGCCCATCGCTCTAGGTGGTTGGACCTACTCGCCAGCAACGGTCTTGGACGTGGACACTGACGGCACTTTTGAAATTTTTATGTCAGACAGAATCACAAGCGGAACACAGGGCGAAGAACTACCTGTTGTTTATGGCCTCGATCCAGACGGCAACAACCTGCCCAACTTCCCCATAGAAAAATATGGCGGTACCGAAGGTGTACTCTCCATTGCTGATGTGAATAATGACAATGTGCTGGATATAATTTTTCCCAGCGTAATCACAGATGCTGCAGGTGAAGGTTTTATTCATGCCTATTCCCTAGATGGTAGTGGTGAAATTGCTGGGTTTCCTTTACGTCCTCACGGTTACACATTTTTAAATGGAGCCGTTTTAGGCGATGTGGACAATGATGGTCTTTTGGACCTTACCGCCAACAGCTATACCCTAACCTTTGGCGCTGGCGTTGATTCCACCTTTGTGAATGTTTACAATCTGAACGTACCTTACAATCCGGACACCATTAAACGAAACGGTTACAAAGGCGACAATACCCGCGACGGTCTTGTGGAACTTGAAATACTTATTGGAATCGCAGAGTTTGACACTCCCCCTGTGATAAGGATATTTCCAAATCCTTCGGAAGGAATATTGACATTTACAATTCCTTCAGCAATGCAAAACGCAAAAGTGAAGATTTACAGCATAGATGGAAAGATGATTTTTTCTGAAGAAAGAAACCTTGAAACCACTTCCACTTTTAATTTGAAACATTTGAACAGCGGTTTGTATTTCGTAAGTATTTCTGATGGAAAACATACTTCCACGGCGAAGTGGGTGAAAAATTGATTGAAATGTATTGATTAACAATAGAATAATTTAAATCAAAAGCCTCAAAAGTAGAAATTAATTCCAGTTTCTACTTTTGAGGCTTATCAATATAATTATTATGAATTCAAAAATACTTTTGAAGTAGTCACAGATGCTGAAAAAAGCGGAGCAAAGACAGATGATGAAATACAGGATTATATCGTTGATCAGTTAAAGTCCAAAAAGCTAAACTATGCCATCGCCGATTGCGACAACGAAATAAATTTTTTGCATATCCGTAATTATTCCTAATCAATGGAATATTTCCTATATTTGTTGGAATTTACCTTTGAAGTTATGGATATATTTTCATTTTCAGTACATTTCACAGACGAAGAATCCTGTGTTTTACACTATAAAGAGCAGCG
>JBDNFD010000163.1:0-13204 GCA_041689995.1 Flavobacteriaceae bacterium
AAATAACACCATCAATATAAAGATGAAGTTCATTATCGGAAACCGTTTGTATCGCTATATAAATATTTTGACCGGCATAAGCACTTAAATTATATTCATGTTCCGACCAACCGGTTTGAGCGGCATTTATTGGTCCTTCTACTAAGGTGAAATCGGTCACATCTGTTCCAGTTGTTGATACCAACACATTAAATATTTCTTGATAAATTGTGGAATTGCCCGAAGAATGAAACCTAAACCGATCGGTACTTCCTGAAATCACCGAGATTTGCGGTGTGATCAAATAATCATCATGTGCCGGATTTGCGTCCCAACTTATATACATAACCTTGGTTCCATCATAAGCATTGGTCCCAATATCGCTTACACTCCAAGCATCGGGGCCGCCTTGGTTGATAATTGACCAGCAATTTGTCACATCTCCAACCGGCGTGGTTTCAAAATTTTCTGTAAAACCAGTGGTAATAGTTCCGCAGCTGGTGTCAAATGCGATAGGACCTACTGGCATGCTCTCATCTCCCGCACCGCATATTGATGTCACATAAGCTTCATATTGCATGCTTGCCGAAAGTCCGGGTATTGTTTCTCCCGGAACGCCGTTCGTATCCGCGATAATCGTTCCGCCACCCAGTGCAAATCCGACGGAGCCATATTCTATTTCCCATTCCGACACCCCGGAAGCCGCACTCCAAGAAAGATCAACGCTACTTGTGGTCGTGTTAGAAATAACCAAATCGAAAGGTGGCAAACAACTGGTTGCAGCCATTCCGTTCGCAGCTAAAAGATTGAAAACCGCTTCTTCAACGGCTGGATTGTTACGGGTAAAAGTGATGCTATTTATATTCTTCAATTGGTTCGATACGGAAATATCTACTTGCAACCTGAAAAGTTTTGGATTATTTGCCGGGGTTTCGACATTGTTATTGCTTCGATCTCCTCTGCCAAAACCCAATATTTCCACTGGCAATCCACTGTTGAACCAATCTGGAACAATGTTGCCGGGAAATGTTTCGGTCGTTGCATCGTCAAAATTTACGGTAACATCTATATCCGCACTTCCATTCCCGGAAAAAACCAAGAAATATAAAGTGGAATAAGCCGATGGGGAAACCAAAGTCAGCTCGCTGGCATTGGAACTTCCCGAAAGCTCTATTCGCAAGGAGTTGTTTCCATCATACGGAGTGGCAGCTGTTGGAATCTGATAGACCAAGCCCGTAACATCCGGGCTCGTGATTTGGCCATTTGCAGGTAAACCGACACTAATCGGTGTATCGCCAGCATTCAGAAGCCAATCTTCGGATACCAAACAAAAGGAACCTGCATCCGCGGCTATTGTAGTGGAAGAGGTCATGCTGCCGATACCGTTCGCCACTATATCCTCATTAAAGCCCGTAACATCAAGTGAACTGATTTGTGCATTCGACGATCCGAAAAGGCCGAAGAACAGAGCACACATAAAAGTAATTTTTTTCATACTAAAATGTTTTAAATTAAAGAAAGCTAAATATATAAAATTAAATTAATAAAAAACTAATATTTACTTAAAGAACCCAAGATTTAGCCTTCTTCTTTTTACTGATAGAATTTTCAAACCCAAAAAATCATTTTCAATTTGAAAAAACGAACATAAAAAAACCGCCCTCATTTAGAAGGCGGATTTTAAGTAGGAAGAAAGAAATGAATTACTCCTTAATAAGCCTATAGGTTTGATTCATTCCATTAATGGTGACTTTCATCAAATAAGTTCCCGTTTCCAAGTCACCTAATTCCAATTCAGATGTCAATTGATCTGGCTTGGCATTCTTTACCATTTGACCCAAAAGATTGTAAATAACCACCTCTTGAATTGGGGTTGTTGCTTTAAGGGTCAATGACCTGTTCACCGGATTCGGATAGTAGGCGAAACTTCCAAAAATTTCATCTTTAACACCTAATGGCGCACAAGTAACGTTTGCTTCCCATCCGGAAAAAACTTCTGCTCCGTCACTCATAAAAATAAAAGTTAATGTTCCGCTCGGATCTGTTGCCGTAAAAGGCCCGGGAATTGTGGTGCCATAATATCCACCGGCCGGAAAACCAGCTTGGGTCACAGGATTTCCACTATCGATCAATGGATAAGTGTCATCAGGTCCATCATAAACATAGAGCGCATCCCAAGTATCTTCAATATTAAAGGACGTAAAAGTCACGGTAACGCCGTCTCCTGAATTTATTGGGGCAATTACCGTAGCTACGGTAGAACTATTTTCATAATCCCCTGAAGGACCCCCGTTATCATAAAACATATCCCCACAAGTTGGTGGAATCATTTCGGTTTTAAATGGGAATGGGCCAGATAAATTACTTGTGCCATCCGCATCACAATCGGCTTCAACATAGAAATCGTACATAGTATTTGCCGTCAAGAGCGTGGTTATCGCTGAAGTGGTACCAGGTGCAGTAGTTCCAGAATCTACAGGTGTGTCGGTGGACGGATCTGCTCCATCATTGAAAACATACCAATTATATCCCGAACTGGCATTGGAAACTACTTCCCAAGAAAATTCAGCAGAAGTTTGACCAATGTTGGAAATCATTATATTCATAGGGTCGGGACATGTCGCCGGCGCAACAATGGCACCCGGTGTTGAAACCCAGCCCATCTGATCACCAGAACCAAGTATTCCAATAAAAGTAGATGCCCCAGTTGCGGTATTTACAGAACGCCATTCAGCCTGACCTGTTCCTTCATTATTAAATGCAGACATATAGATAGTATCCGTATTATAATCCCAGCACATTCCTTGTCCATAATTGGCATCAAAACCTATTGGGCCAATCACAATAGAAGCTCCAGTGGATTTATTAATATAGCATAAATTATCACCTGCAAGATCCACCGCATACATATTACCGGCTCCGTTTATGGCCAAAGAAATAGGCAAGCCCATTGCAGTTGCGCCAATGTTAGTCGCGCTTATTCCGGTAATATCGATGATAGACAGGGTAGAAGTTAATCCGTCACCGGAAATAGCATATAATATCCCAGTGGTGGGATCGAATTCCATTCCAGTCCAATTTTCAGCTCCAGGAGGCGCAATATTTCCCAAGAGAGTATAAATTCCAGTAGTAATATCAACACTATAAAAATCGCCTGCACTATCCATAACATAAGCCATCGTCGGATTTGCCGGATCAATAGCGCCAGCATTTTCGAATTCGATGGTGGGAGAAGTTCCGATTACGGTTAAAATGGACGGGGAGGTTAAATCGAAACTAACCATATTGCTATCCACATTCTTGATTCCATAGACCAAAGCTGGTCCGCCCCCCGCAGGAGCACAAGTAATATTTGCTTCCCAGCCAGCTTGTGCAACGCTACTATCGCTCATAAAGACAAAAGTCAAGGCACCGCTTGAATCCGATGAAGTAAAAGGCCCAGGAAGGTTTGTTCCATAATAACCCCCAGCAGGGAAACCACTGTCTGTCATAGGATTTCCACTATCAATCAGCGGATAGGTATCATCTGGCCCGTCATAAACATATAGCGCATCATAGGCAAAACCACTTCCACCTTCAACTTCAAAAGCTGTAAATGTTACCGTTACCACATCCCCGGATGTTGTTGGAGTAATTATGGTGGTGGAATTGGCGTTCATTTCATAATTGCCGGTCGGACCGCCGGTATCGTAGAAATTTCCACCACAAGCGGGTGGTGCACTCGCTGTTTGGAAAGATATTGGCCCCGCCAAATCACTTGTCCCATCTGCATCACAGTCTGACATTACGTAAAAATCATAAGAGATACCAACTGTTAAAATTGTAGTGCTTGCAGTAGTGGTTCCCGGAGTTGTAGTCCCCGTATCCACTGGGACATCCACGTCAGGATCGGCGCCATCGGCAAAAACAAACCATTCATACCCAAGGCTCGCATTTGCCACCGCATCCCAAGAAAAATCGGCACTGGTTTCATCGATAACGGTGACAATCACATTGGTGGGAATAGGACAAGACGCGGGAGAACCGCCCACTGCTTCCACACAAAATGCACCAATTCCCGGATCATTGTTTCCATATTCCCAAATTCGTAAATAATAGGTCATTCCCGGCGTCAAACCGGCAACAGGATCGGGTTGAAACGCACCCACCCATTTATTGGCGTTCTCATTGGGAATGGGTTGAGTATCGCCACAATCCGCATAAATTGCATAAGAAACGGAAGACCAGTCACTTACAGAAGTATCTGAAAGCATGACAATACTACCTGAGTCCGGTGCCACAAAGGTGTACCAAACATCTTGTCCTTCATATACTCCGGATCCAGGAGTTCCATTCGTTCCTTCTGAACCCGTGGCCAAGGAATTATCTACCAAAATTGGAGAAGTACAGCCCGTGCCATCCGGGTCCACATCAATAGCTATCGCGCCAGTACATTCATCGTTGGGGCTTCCGAGAGCCGTTACGGTAATGACCCCCATCATGGAAGGATGAACAGCACAATGATAAGGACTGTCACCAATAACGGTAAAAATATGAGAATAAGTACTTTGCGAGGGCAATATACCACTATCAAAAGTTTCGGCACTGCCGGCATCAGATGTCACCGAATGTGATGGACCATCAGTAAATGTCCAGATGACCGTGTCGCCTTCTTCAATTTCAAGACTTGCATCGGTCATGGATATTCCCATGTACCAATCCAGATTATAGGTTGTCTGAGCATTCATGCAATATCCGGTCATCCAGAAAGCAATTAAAAAGATAATTTTTTTCATAATTAAATGTTTTGGTGAATAATAGGTTAAAAATACATAAAAATAGTTTACGAAATAATATTTAACACTGCATTTTTTAGAACCTACATTAAAAAAGGCAAAAACAAAATATCGATAATATTGAAGTGATTTTGAAGGTTGGTAAACAACTTTAATCCAACAGACTTTTTACCGCTAAAAAACAAAAAACCAAACCGTCCTTAACGATTTGGTTTTTATTAATATTTTTTGTTCCCGTCCGAAAACTGATCATCACTACTACCGATCCCGAGCACTCGGGACTGAACACTGTTTACTGAACACTGTTTACTGGCCACTTCCTTTCACAAAAGCCTCCATTACTTCTTGGCTAACGCCCATATTGGAAAATCCCCCGTCGTGGAATAAATTTTGAAGGGTGACTTTTTTGGTCAGATCCGAGAACATGCTCACCGTGTAATTGGCACATTCCAAAGCGGTGGCATTCCCAAGCGGCGACATTTTATCGGCGTAAGCAATAAAGCCGTCAAAACCTTTCACACCTTGGCCCGCTGTGGTGGGGGTTGGCGATTGTGAAATGGTATTCACTCTAACTTTTTTCTTTTTTCCAAAGAAATAACCGAAGCTTCTGGCAATGGATTCCAAATAGGCTTTATTGTCGGCCATGTCATTATAATCTGGGAAAACACGTTGGGCCGCCATATAGGTTAACGCAACAATACTCCCCCACTCGTTCATTGCATCTTGGTGATACAACGCCTGCATGGTTTTATGAAAAGAAACCGCGGATACGTCCCAACCTTTTTGCGTGAACTCATAGTTCATGTCTGTATAATGAATTCCTTTTCGAACGTTTAAGGACATTCCGATAGAGTGAAGCACAAAATCCAGTTTTCCACCGAGGATTTCTGTGGATTTTTCCACCAAATTCTTCAAATCTTCTGTGCTGGTGGCATCGGCGGGAACAATTTCAGAACCGGTTTTTTCGGCCAGTTGTTTTATGGAACCCATCCGCATCGCAATCGGCGCATTGGTCAACACAAATTGTCCGCCTTCTTCATGAACGCGTTCAGCTGTTTTCCATGCGATTGAATTTTCATCCAAAGCTCCGAAGATGATCCCTTTTTTTCCATTGAGCAGATTATATGCCATAATTTTTTTGATTTTTATGTTCAATGCGGTAAAGATAGAAAAAGATTGGAAATAGAAAATAGCGAAATAGCGAAGAGCGAAGAGCGAAATAGCGAAATAGGGAATTAGCGAAGTTAACCGTCCTGTTTAAAATGGCTTCGTGGCGCGTAGCATTTCTCTTTTTCCGGGTGGACCAGGAACCCTTTCAACTCGAAATCCGACGGTTTGCATTGCGCGGCGCACATTTCCTTTAGCGGAATAGGTCACCAAAATTCCTTTGGCTTTCAATGATTTGAACATTCTTTGAAAAATTTCTTCGGTCCAAAGTTCGGGTTGTACTTGTGGGGCGAAGGCATCGAAGAATATTAAATCATGTTTTTCCTGTTCGTCAATATCTTGAATTAATTGTCGCTTTTTGGTCAGTTCAAAATTTTCATTCAAGTGGTGTGGTTCTTCCCAAGAAAGTTCATGCATTTCTTGAAAAATAGCTTTCAAAGCACCTTCATAAAGCCGATCGGCATAATTCAATTTGTTTACTTCTTCTGGCAAAATCGGATAGGCTTCCACTGCGGTATATGCGATTTTAACCTTCCTCTTTTTAGCTTCCAAAAAAGTGATGAATGCATTCAGTCCGGTTCCAAAACCAATTTCGAGAATATTCACGGACTTTTTTGAGGGGTTCGTTTTCAAAAAATAGAAAAAGCCCATCTGCATAAAAACATGATAGGCTTCCTGAATCGCGCCGTGTTTGGAATGATAATTTTCGTTCCAGTCCGGCAAATAAATGGAGGACGAACCGTCTTCCGTGATGATAATTTCGCGCCGCAAAATTATTGTCCAATCAACACACCATCAGCTTCGAAAGCCAATGATCTTTTTGGCTCGGTGATGGCAGCAATCTCCGCTTCCGATTTTCCGGCATCTTCGGCATAATGCTGCAATTCTTTTACAGAAAGTTCTTTCATGAAGGCTTTCCCTTTCACAACAACATCTTTTCCTTCAATATCTTTCGGCACAAGAAATGCATGATCATTGAATTTCACCATGCTCTCTTCCCCAATTCCCAAATCAACTTTCATCCAGCAGCCTTCTTTCTTGCAAACAGATGTGGCGGTAGAAGCAAATTTCACCTGCAAGGTATCACCCATTTCCATGGTTTGAAATTTATTGCGCATTTCCATTTCAGAGATCGCATCTTGGGCAGAAATTTCTTCACCATAAGCAAGATAACCATCGATTTCGGGCGCAGAAACTTTCGTCGCGGTACTGTCCGAAATCGTCACTTGTTCATCGGAACCCGACGTCTTTTTTTCATTGTTTCCGCAGGCAACCAGCGATAAAACACACAAAGCACTAAATAGATTTTTCATCGTTCTTTTGATTTATAAAATGGGTTAACATTTGTTAGTGGGCAAATTTAGCAATTCCTTTGATTTTGGATATAGGTTTATTTTAGTATATTTGCAAATACTCAATTCCAGTTATTTTATGAACCAAAATAATTCCATGATCGATATTACCAAAGCCGTTTCCTCCAAAATTCATGATGTGGATTTTGAAAACCTGACGTTTGGGAAATATTATACCGATCATATGATGATCTGCGATTATAATGATGGCGCTTGGGAAAAACCAAAAATCGTTCCTTATGGTCCGATGACTTTAGCGCCTTCCTCTAAAATATTCCATTATGGACAATCTGTTTTTGAGGGAATTAAGGCATTTCGGGATGAAAACGAGAAGATTTGGTTATTCCGACCGGATGAAAACCAGAAACGGATCAATATTTCTTCCAAGCGGATGGCAATTCCTGAATTTCCCGCGGAATATTTCATGGAATCATTAAAAACCCTGATAAAATTAGATCAGAAATGGGTGAAAAAAGGGGAAGGATATTCCCTTTATATTCGTCCGTTCGCCTTTGCGATTGAAAATGGGGTTTCCGCTTCGCCTTCCAACAGTTACCGCTTCATGATTATTTGCTGCCCGGCAAAAGCCTACTATAATTCGCCCGTAAAAGTATTGATCGAACAAGATTACAGCCGCTCCGCAGATGGTGGTGTCGGTTTTGCAAAAGCAGCCGGAAATTATGGCGCACAATTTTTCCCCACTAGTTTGGCGAGGGAAAAAGGATATCAACAAGTGATTTGGACCGATGCCAGAACCCACGAATTTTTGGAAGAAGCCGGAACCATGAACGTGTTTTTTCGCATTGGCGATACACTGAGAACTGCTCCTACTGGAGACCGAATTTTGGATGGTGTCACCCGAAAAAGCATTATCACGTTAGCGAAAGATATGAGAATTAAAGTTAACGTGGACCGCGTGAAAGTAAAAGACATTTTAAATGCTGCCAAAACAGGCGAACTGAAAGAAATTTTTGGTACTGGAACGGCTGCAACGGTCGCACAAATTTCAGGTTTTGAATATGATGGAATTTATCATGAATTGCCGCAAATTGAAAATCCGTACAGTTTAAAATTCAAAAAAGCCCTGCAAGATATTCAAACCAATAAAGCGGAAGACAAATTTGGATGGCGAATGGAAGTTGAGGTGTAAGCGGAAGGCTGTAGGCTGTAGGCTTTAGGCTGTAGGCATATTGCTTCATTCGGAAACCTTCTCACCGGTAGCTCGCAACCCGCTCACACGCTCTCCAATATCTTGGCAATATCTGGTTTAAAATAACGCGGACCTTTCAAGACTTTTCCGTCTTCGCGGTAAATCGGTTTTCCGTCTTCGCCCAGTTTGCTCATATTGCTTCGATGAATTTCTTGGAAAACTTCTTCGATTTTGTGCTGCATTCCGTGTTCAATAATGGTTCCACATAAAATATAAAGCATATCGCCCAAAGCATCGGCCACTTCCACCAAATCCCCATTATTGGCGGCTTCTAAGTATTCTTCATTTTCTTCTTTCATCAGATCGAAGCGCAATTTGTTTTTAGATTTTCCCAAATTGGCTACCGGGCCTTCGTTCACGTCCAGCCCGAAAGCTTCGTGGAATTCAGTTACGCAGTTGATACATTTCTTCATAATTTCAATAAGTATTTTGGAAACAAAAAAACGAACAAATTTAAATTGATCCGCACACTTTTTTTTGCCCCAAAGGGTTAAATTTGCACAAAAATATAAAAATTATGTTCAGTCAGGGACAGTGGATTTTTGCGGGGATTTGCATGCTCGCTTTTGTGTTGTTAATGATTTTTAGTTATCGCAAGGATATCAAACTTCACCGTCGCTATTATAAAGGCAGTGTATATGTTCTTATTGCATTTTTCCTTTTTATTGGCCTGCTGTTTTGTATCAAGTTTTTTTTGGATTTTTAGTTTTTTATCTTCCCTGTTATTTTTTAACTAATTTTGGTGCGAAATATACCCGGTAATGGGTATATATTTTCGTTCATAAAAATTGCAAATTCGAATCAACTAAAAACCATAATCGTGAAAGAAGAATTAAAAAAAGTCCCCAGAACAAAATTGACCGAACTTTCAATGCCTTACAACAATACTTTTACTTGCTTTGAAGATGAAGAAATCCTGTTGGAAATAAAATTTATTTGGAAGAAAAAAACTGAAGTTCAGGAAATCGAATTTTATTTAGAAAACAAAAAGTCGAATGTCCTTTTTAAAATAAATAATATTGTAAAATGTCAATCAGGTAATTTCTTTCGAATGAATTTGGTGAAGGACAATAGCAACCCCGCAAGTTCTGTTCATATTGCAGATAAAATCATCTTGGGCGCGCTGGACATGAAAGAAAACCATTTGGTAAGATTCCTGTTCAACTGCATTGGATCTGGGGAACTTGGAGAGTATGAAAAATTTCCCTGCAAATTCAGCCAGGATAAACCAAAATCAAAAGATGGTTGCATAATAGTCAGTGTTTAATGGCAAAAATATTACTTCTTTTCTGGGCAATCCTATTCTTTTTTAGCAATCCTCTTAGGGCTCAAGAACTGGTACAGGATTTTGAAAAAATAGGCCAGTATTTAGACAATTATGAAGCGGACAGTAGTCTGGTGTTTTTAAAAAAAATTGATACCACTCATCTCCCTTCAAATTATAAATGTTTGTGGCATTTATATACTTCACAGGCTTTCTTCATGAAAGATTCTATGGGAAAAGCTTTTAAATATGGAATCGAAGCAAAAAAGCTTTTTCTAGCGAAGGACAGTTTGGAAAAAGTTTTTGAAATCAATTTAATGTTATTGGATATTATAGATTCCCAAAAAAAACTTGAATTTGATGCAAGCCAAATTCGACAAGAACTCGAAACTTTCGCCTCGGCAAAAAAAGATCCGTTAATTTCGGGAAGAGCCTTTGGAAGTATTGCGGACAAATATCTTTTAAATGATAATGGTCCAGCTGCAATATATTATTACAACCGTGCCATTTCCGAATTTAGAAAGCTAAAGGATACGCTTCGAATAGCAAAAATAGAAATCAATAAAGGGGTTGTTCATTCAACAGTTTTCAAAGATCAGGATTCAGCATTATATTATTATAGAAAAACCTTGCCTATTTTCGAGGAAAGAAATTTAACCCTATTGGTTTCGTACAATCAAAATAATCAGGCAAAAGCATATAAAGATCAAGGCAATTATACCAAGGCTATGGAGCATTATGAGCGTGCCAATTCAATAACCCTCACCAATAATAATCCTTTAACACGTGTAATTTACTATGAGAACTTAAAAGATTTATATGTTGAAATGAAAGAATACAAAAATGCATTTTTGTATTCTGAAAAGTTAAAAAATTTAAATGACAGTATCAATTCTACTGCCCAAAACATTGCCATTTCCGATATTCAAACAAAATATGAAACCGCAAAAAAAGAAAAGGCAAACCTCGAACTAAAAACAAAAGTCGAAAAAAAGACAAGAGGGCAAATAATTTTATGGATTGGATTGTCACTCAGCTTATTTATTGGTTTCATTGTAAGTTACCTTATTTTCAAAAATGCGAAACGCAAACGTTTGATAACCGATCAGGAGCGCGAGATCGAAATACAAAAAATCGAAAAAACCCTGAAGGAGCAGGAATTGAACACCATCGACCTAATGATTTCTGGCCAAGAAAAAGAACGGCAACGACTTGCCAATGATCTGCATGACAATCTCGGCAGCACCTTGGCCACTTTGAAACTGAATTTCAAAACCCTGACGAGACATTATAATGAGGAAGATGCAAAACCAGTTTTGGAAAATGCAGCTGTTTTAATCGATGACGCCTATAAAAAAGTACGGGAAATTGCCCACGAAAAAAACAGCGGCGTCATGGCCGAAGAAGGATTATTGCCCGCCGTGGAACAATTGGCACGAAAAATTTCGAACGCGCGCGATGTGAAAATCACCGTTCAGGGATTTGGTCTAAAAAGCCGTTTGGAAAGCGGGTTGGAAATCACCATATTTCGAATTATTCAGGAATTGATCACCAACATTGTCAAACACGCCGAAGCGACCGAAGCCTCGGTTTCCCTAACGAACCACACTGATTATTTGAACATCATCGTCGAAGACAACGGAAAAGGTTTCGATAAGCGGAAAAGCCCGGGCAAAGATGGAATGGGCCTTTCGAATATCGAAAAACGAGTAGAACATTTGGACGGCACCATGGAAATAGACACATCGAAAAAAGGAACCAGTATCATTATAGATCTACCATTATGATAACAATCGCAATTGCAGAAGATCACCAGTCGTTAATTGACGGAATTAATTTACTTCTGAAATATGAAGAAAACATCAATATTGTGGGAATGGCCAACAATGGCGAAGACCTATTGGAAATTGTCCGCAAAAAAAGACCGGATGTTGTCTTGACTGATATCCGTATGCCCAAAATTGATGGGATCACGGCGACCAAAATGATCAAAAAGGAATTCCCCGACACGAAAATTATTGCCTTTTCCATGTTCGACCAAGAAGAAGCTATTTTGCAAATGGTTGCGGCGGGCGCCACCGGTTATATTTTAAAAAATTCAGCCTTGGAAGATGTAAAAACCGCCATCGAAATTGTTGCCAGCGGTGAAAAATATTTCGATCCGGGAATTGATATTTCTATTTTTAATGGAAATGAAAACACTATAAAAAAATCTATTCTTACAAAAAGTGAGAAAGAAATCCTGCGTTTGATCGGCCAAGGCCAATCTTCCAGTGAAATTGCGGCTATTCGCTTTACTTCGGTTTCGACAGTGGAAAAACATCGCAAAAATATGATGTACAAAATTGGACTTCATGGAAAAGGTGAATTATTGCGTTATGCCATTGAAAAGAAGTATGATTTCTAAAAAATTATATCCTCCCAATTTTGACACAAATACTCACTATTGGGTATTTTTTTTTGAAATATAAACCACTATCTTCACCGATTATAAACCAAAAAATAAACTTAATATGAAAAAACTACTCCTTGTTTTGACAGTACTTTCCACATCCGTTCTTGTGGCTAGCCCGAACTTTGAAAACGACATGGCGGGCAAGAAAAAAGTCCAATTTTCCGTTTCTGAAAGTGATGCTGAAATTTCCGTAAATGGTAAAGCCCTCGGGAAAGGATCCTTGGAAGTAACCGTTCCAAAAGATGCATGTGTTACCGTGGTCGTAAAAAAAGTTGGATGGCTCACGGAGCAAATAGAATTTTGCAATAAAAAAGATATGACAAAACCACCAAAAACGCACTATATTGAAATGCGTCGGGATGATTCATACGATGCATCCATTCAAACCGATATCGCCAATATTGATATCGAACTCAAATGCAATTCCATGGATAAAGACACTGCTTGGAGACTTATCAACCAAATTGTGTTATCGTACATAGATGTGATCGAAATGACCGACAAAGAAACCGGATACCTGCGTACATCTTGGTCCCTAAAGGCCTTCACGCAAAACACTATTCGGACTATGATCGTTATTAAGCAGCCTTCTACCGAGCCGTTGGTATTCAAGGTGAAACTTGTAAGCGAAGCCTCCGGACAACCTTTAACAAGTGTCAAAAGTGACGAATTATATAAGGAATGGGATCGTGTATTGCGAAGCTATAGCAATGTTATCGGAGAATTTCAGGCCCGATTAAAATAATTCATTCCTATTTTTTTGACCAATTGAATCGTTAAGCTTTAACACCTAACCAATAAAAGGCTTGGGTTTCTTCAAACGAATTGAAGAAACCCAAGCCTTTTGCTTTTACATGATTTATCTAGCGCTTCAATGTAAAGTTCGCTTTGAACGTTCTGGGCATCCCATCCAAGGGTTCTATATATTCCACCCGGAACCAATAATCATCGGAGGGCATCTGCCGTCCGTTGTAGGTCCCGTCCCATCCAGGACTTGTGGGG
>JBDNFD010000164.1:0-11870 GCA_041689995.1 Flavobacteriaceae bacterium
AATAAAAAAAAGAGAAGCCTAAAAAGCGTCAGGTAAGCGAAAACCTATTTTATTGCTCAAATCTATCTCAAAATAAGCCTAAAGAGATGCTAGGTAATTGTAATTATGTGGAGTTGAAGTTAACTTGCGGATTTAAGGTATATTATTGATATATTCATAATGTCCAGTATTATCTATAAAATCAAAGCCCGACTCGTTAATAAAAAAATTATGAGGATTGAATGCTTGATTCAAAGTTGTTGTGACAATATCCAATGAATTAGGATCAAAGCCTCCGGTACCATTCGTTTTTCTAACAATATGGTAAAAAACATCCACACAAATAGGAAAAGAAGGATCTAGAAATTCTGGATGTGAAATTATTTTTTGTTGTTGAGCAAATGGTTGGGGCATTGGAGTGTCACAAATTATTTGACTTTATGCCGAAATTGTTGTCAAAATGATGATAAGTGATAATTTTGATTTGTGGTTCATGCTTAGTTTGTAAATATTTATTATTCAATTTTCTCAAATTTGAAACCACAGCCTTCGATACAACTCAAATAGGTTGGTGTCAAAATTATTTGACCAGATTTGAATTTCAATGTTTCTATGAAAGTTCCGGGAGGTGTTTCTATTTCTCTTGTGAAACCTTCACAATCATAATCTAAAGCCAAGATGTCAGATTCTAATGAATAATTGCCCATAGAACATTCCACAAAGCTGGAAGAACTAAATTTGCCATTTTCGTAAAAAGTATATATATACCCTTCTTCTACCGGTACCCATTCTGGATTCAGCTCTTGATCAATGACAATAGTTTCCACTAATTGCCATGTCCCAATTAGCGGGTTTTTATTTTTGGTTTCATCATTCGAACATCCAAACAAAAAAGCAAAAACAAATAAAAAAATCATATTTTTCATATATCAATAATTAAAATATTTTACAAATTTCGGAAAGAAAATCAAAGCCACAAATTAAATTTTGGCTTTTTTTTAAATTTCATTTCGATCAACCTTTAAAATTGCTCGTCAATGTACAAAATTGCTTGTATCTATATTTAAGGTTTCTTTGATCAATTCGGAAAGCTTTTTCGCCAATTTCTTCCGACTATACATTTCAATTCCACGGGGATTTGTTCGCAATGTTCCGTTTTGAAATTCCGAGAAATAACTTTCGATTTGGCATTTCATTGCGTTTTTGTCTTCATATCCAAAACACTTTCCCACCGAAGTTTCTGAAATAATTTTTGCTGCGTCCCAATTTCGTGGCCCAATCGCCAAAATAGGCCGATTTGAACACATATATTCGAACAGTTTTCCGGGAATAATTCCTTGGGTTTGCGCACTATCGATTTCCAAAAGTAGCAATACTTGTGATTTTTGTTGAAATTCCAACGCTTTCCCGTGGGAAACATAGCCGACCACTTCCAAGTATTCCTTCAATCCAAAATCGTGCAGGGAACGCAACACATCGGAACCCACTTTCCCGATCAATCGCAATTTGAAGGCTTTTTTGAACTCCGGATTTTCTTCGATCAATTCCGAAAATGCCTTCCAAAGGTTTTCCGGATTTCTCCCCGAAAGTAGCGAACCGATATGCGAAACCGTGAATTTTGTATCCAACGGGAAATCCTCCAAATTTATATTTTCAAATCCGTTGGTAATGATTTCAATGGGCTTTTCTGTTTTATTCTGAAATTCTTCCTTCGTGGTAAAACTGGTGGTCAAAATCAAATCTGCAGATTGAAGAACTTGCGTTTCCAATTTTACATGTTTTGCTTCGGAAGATTTGGAGAGCATCAATTTTTCTTGATAACCGATATTGATCCACGGATCGCGGAAATCGGCAATCCAGTTAAGTTTTTTCTTTTGCTTCTTTTTCAGTTCCAATCCTATTAAATGCAAACTATGCGGCGGTCCGGTGGTGATTATGGTGTCAATATTTTCCTCGGAAATAAATTCCAATAAAAATTTCACGGAAGGTTTCACCCAAAATTTGCGGGCATCGGGAATGAAAAAATTCCCACGGATAAACAACAAGGATTTTTCCAATAAAGATTGTTTCCTTTTTTCAGAAATCAATCCGGAACTCATTGTTTTGACTTTGTTTCCCGAGAAAAATTTCGCTATTCCAAAAGGTTCAAAAATTGGCCGTTTTAAAACTCGAATATTTTCAGGAATTTCCGCCACCAATGATTTGTCGATAATGGGATAAGTCGGATTTTCGGGCACGTACATTATTGGCTCTATCCCAAATTCGGGCAAATATTTGGCAAATTTCAACCAACGCTGAACGCCGGGTCCTCCTGCTGGCGGCCAATAATATGCTACAATAAGTACTTTTTTCATTGAGTTTCAAATTTCCCCTAAAATGCTCTTTTCAATCCTTTTCATCGGGAATTTGCCTTTTCCGAAATGTGATGAATAGTGCTGCCAAAAACAGCAATCCGATAAAAATACAACTGATCAAAACAATCGTACTCCCGGTTTTTACGACTTCTGGCTCAAATTTGAAAACCAGTTCATGTTTCCCGGCGGGCAAAACCATCGCTCGCAACACATAATCTGCCCGGAAATGTGATTGTTTTCTCCCGTCAATGTAGGCGTTCCATCCGTGTGGATAGTAGATTTCCGAAAATACGGCCAGTTTTTCGCTCGAAATGGAATAGGAATAAACCAATTTGTTCGGTTGATATTTCGTTAAAGAAATGCTGTCTGAAGAAGCGGGCACAAATTCCTTTTTATCCAAATATTTCTGAAACTCCTGATTTACGACAGCAGTGGTTTTTGTGTTGATTTTGCCCAAACTTAAAAAAGCTTCATTCACCGAGGAAGCAATTTTCACACTATCCACGAACCATGCATTTCCATTCGCCTCCGGATTCATTTGTGCAAAAATTTGTCCTTGGTTTTCCAAGATCAGATAGTTGGTGTTCAACATGTTCAACACTTCATTGTTTCCCTGTAAAATATAATGGGAATAGATTTCCTGAATTCTTCCCGGTTTTGCGCCGTGATAACCGCCAATGGAATTATGAAAAAATGAAGCGCGGGCAGAATTGAATGGATCTTCGGAAAGATCGAGCACCCGAAAATGGCCTTTGTCTTTCAAAATTTGTAAATCTGCTGAATTGGGTTGAAAAGGAGTTTCCATCATTCGGGAATTCACAAAATCGTCATTGTTGACATAACGTCGATCCACACCCACCAAATCAAACAGTATTAAAACCGCAAATCCAGCAATAGCTAAATTCTTGCCGATTTTTCCTTTTAGGTAACCCCAAATTATTCCTGCTACTAAAAGCAATAAAATCAATGAACGCAAGGTATCAGAAGTGAAAATCGCTTTTCGATCTTCTTGCAAGGCTCGCATAAAATCGGGTCCTAATTGTTGAATAATCCTGGCATCGCTCGCCCCGGAAAAATCGAATAAAATAGATTTGAAAAGCAGAAAAGACAAAGCGGTACCACCAACTATTATTGTGCTCCACTTCAACGCATGCAATTTTTCATCTTGGGTTCGTTGATTTCCAAAAAGTTTGCAAAGTCCGGCCATTGCCAGAACTGGGACGCATAATTCAATAATCACTTGAATGGAAGTTACGGCCCTAAATTTGTCGTAAAACGGAACATAATCGATGAAAAACCGGGTGATAAATTCCCAATTGTCGCCCCAAGAAAGAATGAGCGGAAGAACAGATCCACCAACGATCCACCATTTCAAACGACCGTGAATAAGAAACAATGCGAGAATAAAAAGAAAAATAATCGTCGCACCAATATAGGCTGGGGCAGCAACATAAGGTTGATCTCCCCAATAAGTCGGCGCACTTTTTACAAAATCGTTGGCCTGTAAAGGTGAGGCGCCAATTTTTAGAATAGCCGAGTGTATTTCCGCATCAGTTCCGAGTTTTTCAGCATTGGAACCTCCCATAAACCGGGGAATAAATAAATTGAAGCTTTCCAATTTCCCATAGCTGTAACTGGTAATATAATCGTAATCCAGCCCACTGTTTTCTTCCGGACCGCCTTCCAAAGTCAATCCGGTATCGCCACGCGTGCTGAAGTCCATATATTCTTGCGTAGCCATTAAGCCTGTGGCATTTGTGGCCAGTGCCAGTAAAACAGCAATTGCCATAATACCCAGGGATTTAAAAAATTCCGGTAGCTTCTTTCTTTTGAAGGCATCTATTAAAAACGCGATTCCCAAAATAATCACCAACAACAACAAATAATAAGTCATTTGTAAATGGTTGGCGTTCAGGTGTAAAGCCATTCCAAGCGTCAACAAGAAAAATCCCCATAACCGTGCTTTTCGAAAAATTAGCAAAATTCCTGCTATGACCCATGGCATGTATGCAATGGCATGCGCTTTGGAATTATGGCCCACGCCCAAAATAACAATCAAATAGGTTGAAAACCCAAATGCAATGGCGCCTAGAAAAGCCAGTTTATAGTCCACTTTTAGCACTAATAATAAAATATAAAGACCGATAAAATAAAGAAATAGATAATCGGCAGGCCGGGGAAGAAACCTTAATAAGTCATCAATTTGCCCCACAAAATCATTGGGGTATTTTGCGCCCAATTGATATGTCGGCATTCCTCCGAAAGCGGCATCGGTCCAAAAAGGCTCTTCATGGGTTTCTTTCCGAAAATCGATTTGCTCCTGGGCCATCCCAATATAATGCACAATATCGCTTTGACAAATAACTTTTCCCTGTAAAATAGGATTGAAATATGCCACCGCAATTACTGCGAACACAAAAACCACTATAAAATGAGGAATGAATTTCTTGTAGCTACTGTTCATATCGATAGATTAGTTTGCGAAAATTAATCAATTTCTTCATAATCGATGAATTCGCCCACCTCTTTCTTCACTTTTCGCGAAGACGGTGGTTTTTTATCGATAGTGGTTTTCCCTTTTCTGTGCATTTCGTTTGTAAACTCTTGCTGTTGATTGAATTTTTTTTCAAACTTCTGCCCTATTTTAAGAAAAATAAAACGCATAATCGACGGGCCAAAAAATCGAAAAATGATCTTTATTCCAAAGTAAATCAGCAGGATAATCAGTATTACCTGAAAGAAATCGCCTAATGAAGCTTCAAACATTCTTTTTTTTTGACAAAACTATCAAACTTACGGCTAAAATCCAGCCTTTACGCTTCAAAAAATAATAATATCCCCTATATTTGACCAATAAAATTCAAGCCCCATGAAGAAATTCTTATTCGTCACGATTTGTTTTTTTGGAAATTTTTTCTTGTTGAACGCACAATATACCGAAACCATCAATTCCAATCGACCTGGAAATTCCCAGGGAGCCTTTGCCGTTGGGACTAGTGTGTTGCAATTGGAAACTGGTGTTCGGCTCGGGAAAAACGAACATGCGCTTCGAAATACGGAAACGGATATTTTTGGTATCGATTATGAACTTCGTTATGGAATTGGTTTCGAAAATCTAGAAGTCAGTTGGATGGGTTCTTTTCTGTTTTCTAACGAAAAAATTCCGTCAGGTGCTTCTCAGGATGAAATTAAATATAGCAATTTTGAATATAACACATTGGGGTTTAAATATTTGATCTACGATCCATACAAAAGAAGAAGTTTTGAAAAACCAAATATTCGTAGTTGGAAAGCGAATTTGAAATTTAAGTGGCGTGATTTGATTCCGGCGGTTTCTGTTTATGCCGGAGCGAATTTAGCATTTGGTGACAGTCCCTATATGGTTCCAAACGAACCGGAAATTTCTCCCAGAATTGCTTTGATAACGCAGCAGAACTATCGCAGTTGGGTATTTGTCATGAATTTTATTTCAGATAAACTCACCTCTGATTTTCGCACTTATGCGGGAATTTTCACCTTAACGCACTCTTTTAACTCCCATCTCGCGGCGTTCGGGGAATTTCAAGTTATTAAAAGCGACTTTTACAGCGACAATATTTTGCGTGCTGGAGGCGCTTATCTCATCAGCAAAGATTTTCAAGTTGATCTTTCCGGGCTTATCAACTTCAAAGATACTCCAAGCCGTTGGCAGGCTGGGATTGGTGTTTCCTACCGATTGGATATGCATAGCATCGATGAATTAATTATCTCGAAAGAAGCCGAGGAAAAACTGGAGGAGAAGGAAGAAATCAAGGAAAAACAGGAAAAATTTGAACAGGTCAAGCCGAAGAAGTAAGTGGTCGTTTATGGTTTTCGGTCAATGATAAACCACGAATATAGCACGAACCCTTTCAGCGTTTGAAACTCCGCGGGAAGCCCAATCGATGCGTCCGAGCTTAACGCACACCCATTTAACTTGAGAGAGTCTTTTGGTAGAGGTAGCCATTTCTAAACAGATGAAAAATGCTTTCCGCACTCTAAATTTAACTTTGTGAAAAAGTGTATTGGCACCCATTTAAAACCCATTTCTGACTTAATTGAAGCTAAGTGTTTCTTGCAATCTCCATCGATTTTCAACCCATCAGAGAACTATAGAAGGATTTGACCTTTAAAAACTCCATAATATTATATCTTTACTGATATTAAAGATACGTATTTAAATATTGACCTCTGAAAAATTTTTCACTTATGAAAATATCATTTTTCTTATTTCTAATAGTCTTGACGAGTTGTGGCAATAGTTCTAAAGAATCGCCTTCCGAAAAACAACAACAATTAGTTGAAAATGCAGATGCGATCCAGGTTTCCATGCAAAATGGTCTAAAAAAAGCCTATTTCGCAAGCGGCTGTTTTTGGTGTTCGGGAATCATTTATGAAAATGTGATTGGGGTAAAAGAAGTGATTTATGGATATTCCGGTGGACATACGGACAACCCTACTTACGAACAAATCGGTGCAGGTCAAACCGGACATTCCGAAAGTGTGGAAGTTACTTACGACCCAAAAGAAGTGAGTTTTGGAACCTTGGTCAATGTGTATTTCGGTTCGCAAGACGTGACCCAACAAAATGCCCAAGGCCCGGACAGAGGCTCACAATACCGCTCGATTTTGTTTTATCAGAATGAAAAAGAAAAGCAGATTATCGAAGAGAAAATTGACGCGCTCCAACCCTTATTTTCAAAACCAATTGCCGCAGAAGTGATGCCTTTCCAAAAATTTTGGCCGGCCGAAGAATACCATCAGGATTACGAAAAAAAACATCCAAACAATCCATATATTCAAAATGTTTCCATTCCGCGATTGAATAAATTTAAAGAGAAATTTCCAGAGTTGCTGAAGGAGAACAAAGAATGATAATTGAACCTAAAAATTCTACCCTTTCAGGGTTTTGAACCCAGAAAGGGTTTTTAATTAATTCCTCAGAAAATCCAAAAGAATCTCATTCAATTCCACTTTATGCGTCATCATTAATCCATGAGGTGCATTTTCAATTATTTTGAATTCAGCGTTTGGAATCAAATCTTTGCTGCGTGCGCCACTTACTTCTATGGGAACAATATTATCGGCATTTCCATGAATTACTAATGTCGGGATATCGAAATTCCTACAATCTACCCTAAAATCTGTGGTTCCAAACGCATCGATACAATCCAAGGTTGCTTTTGGCGAAGCATGACAAGCAATATTCCAATTGAAATCTACTTGCGCCTCACTGATTCTGTTCTTGTTTTCGTCAAAATTCACAAATCCCTTTCCGAATTCTTTCATAAATCCGGGACGATCTTTTTCAATTCCTGCTTTCATTCCTTCAAAAACAGATTTATCCACACCTTCAGGATTATCATCTGTTTTCAGCATAAATGGAGTGACCGCAGAAATCAATATAGCTTTTGAGATTTTAGAACTTCCATAATTCCCAATAAAACGGGCCACTTCTCCCCCGCCCATTGAAAATCCAGCAAGCACGGCTTCAGACAAATCCAAATGTTCGATCAAATCGTTCAAATCGCTTGCCAAAGTATCGTAATCATAACCGTTCCAGGGACGGTCACTTTCACCAAAACCACGTCTGTCATAAGTAATGACGCGATATCCCGAGCTGACAAGGGCGGAAATTTGATATTCCCACATTTTATGGCTCAAAGGCCAACCGTGAATTAGAACAATTGGTTTTCCTTCGCCATAATCTTGATAGGCAAGTTGAATATTTTCTCCTTTTTCGGTGGTTTTGGTTTTAAAGAATTTCATGTAGATGTTGCTTTTGTCAAAGATATTAAAATTGAACGTAAACCATCCTGCCAGTAATTTATCTTTTAAATTTCATGCTGATTCCCGCCGATTAATTAACGCGGAAAACATTGATTTTGTAATGGAATTAGTTTCTCAAATTCCCAATAATTATCCCCTAAAATCTGTAAAAGGAAATATTCATCATCTTGATTCTTTAAATATAATATAAATACTCATCAAGAACACAAACCATCCGAAACCTTTCTTGAGTTTTTTCCCATCCACAAATCGATTGAGCCAAATGCCCAGAAATATTCCGAAGATTGATAAACAGGAAAATGGCAATAAAAATTCCCAGTCTATATTTAAATTTTGAATATCTCCCGTGAAACCAATTAGCGAATTTATGGCAATAATCACTAAGGAAGTGCCCACGGCATTTCGCATTGGCAATTTTGCCAACAAAACCAGAATTGGAATAATGATGAACCCTCCGCCCGCTCCTACCAAGGCGGTCAGAAATCCCGTGACAGCTGCTAAAAGCATCAATAGTGGATAATTTGCAGTGGCAGCAACTTCTGTTTCTGGGCGTTTGCTGCGGATCATCGAAACAGAAGCTAACAACATCAGTGTGGCGAAAAACACCATAATCCCAGTGTCTTTCGTCAGAACAAAATCGTTAATTTCGAGTAATTTTGTGGGAATAGCTGGAACGATAAACCTTCGCGTACAATAAACAGCAATCACGGCAGGAACTGCAAAAAATAAAACCGTCTGAAAATCGACTAATTTTTTTCCAAAATTCTTCACCGAACCTACCGCAGAAGTCGTTCCAACCACAAAAAGCGAATAAGCTGTCGCAATAACCGGTTCAAAAGAAAACAAATAAACAAAAATAGGAATGGTCAAAATAGAACCGCCGCCACCAATTAATCCCAAAGCCACACCTACAAGCAAAGCTCCAAAATAACCTAAAAGATGTACGATTTCCATGTCGGATTCAATTTTCCAGAAAAATTGGTTGAAATGGGTTTTTCCGAAGTATTTGCAAATCTATGAAACTGATACTTTTCTATATTCTAAAATCCATAAAAAAAGCAACAATTCGTTAGAATTATTACTTTTTGGTCGTATAAGAAGATTTTTTTAGTTCTTTTTCGTATTCACCATTTTTTTGTAACGATCGCGCAAAATCAAATTGGTCTGCATTTCCGTGGCAATACCTTGGTATTCCTTAATGGATAAGCCTGAATTTTTCACGATATCATCCATTTTGTTCTGAAGTTCTTCCTGCATTTTTTGGATTTTATCCATGGCCCGATTGTGTTTTTCCAATTCTTCGGGGGTGGCATCGCTTTGAATATTCGTATTGATATAGCCAATGTGAATTTCATTGAAGCGTTTCATATCCAATCCTTCTGCTTCCACCACCAATACCATTTTTTGTTGTGCCTCTTTGCTGGCCGCTTCCAGATTGTCAAAAGCAGTTACAAAATTCGACAATTTCGCATCGGAAACTATTTGTTTTTTTTCTTGGGCAAAAAGATTACCTCCAAAAATGGTGAACATTATCAATACACCTGTTATTCTTTTAATTGCTGACATATTTATTATTTTATAATTTATGTGGGGTTTCAAAATCCGGTTAAAAATAAAAGAAAAATTTTTGATAGGGCATATTTAATGAATAAATTAATTTTTGCCGGCATATATAGAACAACTTTCAATTCTATTTTCCCACCTTTTCCATATTAAATTCATGAAAATTCTTTTTTTAAAGATTTTGACAACCTTATTACAACGGAATATTCCCGTGCTTCCGGTCTGCTCTCAATACTTTTTTCCCTTCCAACATGCTGAAAGCCTTTAGCAATTTTCGTCTGGTTTCTCGGGGTTGAATAACTTCATCTATGAAACCACGTTCCGCTGCCCGAAAGGGATTGGCGAATTTTTCGGCGTATTCGGATTCTTTTTCTGAAAGTTTCAATTCTGGATCTTTCGCTTCCATAATTTCTTTCTTGAAGATAATTTCACTTGCTCCTTTTGCGCCCATTACAGCAATTTCTGCAGTGGGCCAAGCATAATTCATATCTGCGCCAATGTGTTTTGAATTCATCACATCGTATGCGCCACCATAAGCCTTTCGAGTAATAACCGTCACCCTCGGAACAGTGGCTTCGCTCAAGGCGTACAATAATTTGGCCCCATTGAGAATAATTCCGTTCCATTCCTGTTCAGTTCCTGGCAAAAATCCGGGGACATCTACCAATACCAACAACGGAATATTGAAACAATCACAAAATCGAACGAACCGGGCTGCTTTTTTGGAAGAATTCACATCCAAAACCCCGGCCAAACTCATGGGTTGGTTCGCAACAATTCCAATACTTCTTCCACCGAGACGCGCAAAACCGACCACAATATTACCAGCATAGTTTTTATGGATTTCAAAAAAAGAATCCAAATCAATAATCCCTTTGATTACCGCGTGCATATCATAGGGTTTGTTGGCACTTTTTGGAACAATACTTTCCAAAGATTCCCGATATTCATCTCCCAGTTCATAAGGAAGCATTTTCGGGGTTTCCTTATTATGCTGCGGAATGTACGAGATCAACTGCCTTATATCTTCCAAACAGGCTATATCGCTTACAGAGGTAATATGTGTCACACCAGATTTTGTGGAATGAGTGGTGGCACCACCCAATTCTTCCGAAGTAACTTCTTCGTTCGTAACAGTTTTCACCACATTGGGGCCGGTAACGAACATATAACTTGTATCTTGAACCATTAGCGTGAAATCGGTCATCGCGGGGGAATAAACCGCTCCGCCAGCACAAGGGCCCATAATAGCAGAAATTTGTGGAATCACACCAGAAGCTTGGACATTTCGATAAAAAATGTCGGCATATCCGCCCAAAGAACGTACACCCTCTTGAATCCTGGCGCCACCGGAATCATTCAACCCAATGATGGGCGCACCAACTTTCATAGCGTGATCCATCACTTTGCATATTTTTTCGGCGTGGGTTTCGGACAATGCACCGCCGAAAACGGTGAAATCTTGTGCGAATACATACACCAAACGGCCACGAATAGTACCAAACCCTGTCACCACTCCGTCACCGTAATATTTCTGCTTTTCCATTCCAAAATCGGTACTTCGATGGGTAACCAAAATCCCGATTTCCTCGAACGAACCTTCATCGAGCAAATAATCGACACGTTCCCTTGCGGTCAATTTCTTTTTTTCGTGTTGTTTGGCAATGCGTTTTTTGCCACCCCCAAGATGGGCTTCGGTAATTTTATCTTTTAATTCCTCGTTATTCTTACTCATTTGGGTTATTGGTTATTGGTTATTGGTTATTGGTTATTGGGTTATTGGTTATTGGTTATTGGTTATTGGTTATTGGGTTATTGGTTATTGGTTATTGGTTATTGGTTATTGGTTATTGGTTATTGGTTATTGGTTATTGGTTAGAGTTATTCATTAAACATAGCTCTAATGCAATATACAATTGATTTTAGATTCATCACCTAAGTGATTGATAATGTGTTCTTTTATAGTAAGTTCTAACATAAATTCTTAATATATTTCCAAAACTACAGGTATTAAAGGGTAAAAAACCTTTGTAAGTACTGTATCTATTAACGTTTCGTTCCATCACTCTTATATTGCATTAGAGCCTTAAACATTAAACATTAAACATTAAACATTAAACATTAAACATTAAACATTAAACATTAAACATTAAACATTAAACATTA
>JBDNFD010000165.1:0-2953 GCA_041689995.1 Flavobacteriaceae bacterium
GCCCGTGCTCCACAAATAAGTGGCGCCTGATTCATCTTCCCCGGTGATCACCGGATCGATCGTATAGCTACTTATATCGCACAACTCTTGGTCACCGCCCAAATCAACTGTGAAATCGGAATTGGTGATCACTATTTCATCTGTTGAAGAACAGTCAGTACCTTCCACGGAAACTGTTACCGAATAGGTTCCGAAATCCATTATGGTAAGCATCGCCTCCGTTTCGCCCGACAATATGTTGCCATCCAAAAACCATTCGAAAGTGGTTACATCAGTAGGATAATTCGAAGCAGTTGCATCCAGTACCACATTTGTCAGATCACATGTTGTGATATCTTCACCCAAATCAATAATTGGTACCGTAGCAAACTGAACATCAACAGTTGTCGTTACTTCACAACCCAGATAGGAAGTGGTCAATGTATAAGAACCATCTTCGGTAACAATGATCGTCGGTGTTGTTGCTCCCGTGCTCCAGTCATAAGTTACGTCGCCCATTTCATCTTGAGGGATACCTGTTATTTCGGGAACCAGTTCATAGCTGTTTGAATCCCCAACTTCGGAACATGGAATTGAAACAGGAATGTTCACTTGGTAATCAACAACCGAAACCACCACCGAATCGGTTACCGGACAACCGTTACCTACTACTTCAACCTCATAAGTTCCAGGTTCGTCCGCATTTAATGTGGCACTCGTTTCCCCAGAAATTTCCACTCCATCTAAATACCATGTATAAGTGATGTTATCCAGATCGGCTGCATTTGCAGGTGTTGCATCCAACACTATATCTACACCACAACCAAGTTGATCTGGTCCAAGTTCGATTTCCGGTACCTCGAAAAATTCAACAATGATGCTATCGAACATGGGGCATATATCATAATAAATGACTGCCACGGTATATTCCCCTGTTTCCGTTATTTCAATGCTCGGGCCTGTTTCTCCTGGAATAAGTACTTGATCTAGATACCAAGAAAACTCCACATTTGGTCCAGGGTCAATGCCCGTATCAATTGTAATCGGATCACCAGCACAATTCGCATTTCCGCTATCCAATGTAATATCCGCAGGAAGATTAATTTCGCCTATATCGAAACTGCCGGCCTCCAAAAAGATTGCGGAATCATAAGCCGTATCCCCGCGATCTACAATCACCAATTTTATATGGTAGGTTTCTCCCGGGTTCACATCAGCTTGCGCAGTCATAACAACTGTCGTCCCTTTATAATCGACAGGAGCAGATAAGGGATTCACACCTGTATCGCCATAGAAATTTCCAAAATATTCTTCATTTACAGAAGAACATCCGGTGTTATGTGCCTGGTCACGAACAGTCAAAACTGAAATCGGATCCGTTGTTCCCGGCACTACTGCAATGTTTACGGTATTCCCGTCGGAATCAGTTAAAAGGAAACCAAATGCATCGGCATAAGCGCACTGAAACGTCCCATATTCATCCGAAGCAAATAGAAAGTCAAAGCTCATTTCATCTTGTAAAGGAATAAAATCGAATTCAAGGATACTGGCATTGTTCGAGTTATCCAAACCAGGAATAATCGCTTCCATGTCGGCGTCTCCCGGCCAACTAGAAGTACCATCGGAATTAATTTCATCTTCTGGGCCTGGAGCTTCCAAGACATTTCCCGTATTCATAATAATTCCAGATTCGATCGGAAAACTGGAACCATTTTTCTCAAAATAACCAATTCCGTTTGTAGAACCAAAATCGGTTCCAGTGGAAGAAATAATATTGAACACCTGAACGCAAGGAGTTCCGAACAACACATCGGTCACCAATTCTTCAATGGTGTATTGATTAGTATTAGTTGCAATTGGTGGTTCAGCGGTTGCAATACAAATATCGAAAGTTATATTTTGTTCTGTATCCATATTCGAGAATACCCTCACGAAATAGGTATCACCCACCGTTAGGTTATCAGCCAAACTAGAAGTGGAATTACCAAAACCATCAGCACAATATAATAAGGAAAGGTTGTTACAGCTCCCTGTGTAAAGTGCATGATACAAATCATTATTTCCACCATTAATATTCAGTAAAGAAATAAAGTGGGTCGTGGCAGTTGCCGTGAACTGGAACCAAACATCGTCATCCGTAGTTCCGAAACACGTGTTTGGAACAGGTGAGCCAGTCGCGCCATATACCGTCCCCGGTACGGTCAAAATACATTCACTCGTTTCATTTACGGGAACCTCTATCGCCGCCGTACATTCATCATTAACTGGTGGACAAGCATTTTGTGTTAATGCTTGACTGATTATCATACAATTAAAATCATTGTCGTTTTCAATGCTAATCACTACAGAAGTCGTATTCGGATAGGGTCCGAAAGTATAAATACCCAAAGCATTGGCCGTCTGATCTGTGCTTCCTTGATTATCAGAAATGGTTAGTGAAGGTGCATCACCCAAACTGGTTATATTTACATCTATAAAAAACTGATCGGTACCGCTGTCGCAGTCGCTCACAACAGCGTAAGTAGCAGCTGGATTGACACAAGTTGCACAGGAAACCGTAAGGTCGATTGGATCTATAGGGTTAAAAGAATCATCACAAGAATTTGAACCATCCGGTGTCACACGCACGATGATCGTATCGCCCGTGGATTGAAAAGTCCAGCCAGCAAGTTCGCCATCGCCAGTCGGCCCGTAATATTGTCCGGGGTTCAGTTCTGTGACCCCATCGGAATCTAAAATGTAGATTTCATCCCAGAAATCTTCCACCTGACCAGAATTGAAAGTTAAGTTGAGCACAGTGCCGTCACTACTGGTATAGGAAAACTCGCTGATAACACTGTTTTCATAACAAAACACCGTGTTGACCGGGCCGACAGAACAGTCGACCAAGTTTTCCGTGCAATTCTCCAAGGTAAGCACCGCACTGGCGCTGGAGCAGGAATTGTCTTGGTTGTTGGTGGTCGTCATTTCCACC
>JBDNFD010000166.1:0-48995 GCA_041689995.1 Flavobacteriaceae bacterium
GATATAGAAAGCCAATCTGTAGAGCAAGGCCCGTTTTACGTTTATTTAAAACAACAATTAGAGGTTAGGAAACGCGAAACAAATGTGGAAAGGAATAAAGTTTTACCAGATATTATGTTCGGTTATAATAGTCAAACCTTTCAAGGTGCTCCGAATATCGGTGGAACAAACCAAAATTTTAGTAAGGATGACAGGTTCTCGTTTTTTCAGGTGGGTATAGCCATTCCGATTTTTCCTGGGGGACATCGTTCCAAGATAAATGCCGCAAAAATCGAAGAAGATATCGCCCAATCTCAAATTGAGTTGAACAAGACCCAGCTACAAGGGGAATTACAAAATTTGTTACAGGAATATTATAAACTTCAAAGTACTTTAAATTACTATCAAAATGAAGCCCTGCCACAGGCGGAACTTATCATTGATAATTCTGAAAAGAGCTTTAAAAGCGGTAATGTTTCCTATACGCAATACCTTCAAAACCTCACTTTGGCGAATAGTATTCAAACAGAGTATTTAAACACACTTTATCAATATAACCAGTCCATCATAGTAATCGAAGCCTTATTGGGCTTGTAAAAAAGTGATTTCACATTAAAATATAAAAAAATGAAAATTCAATTCAATACAAAAATTTCGCTACTCATTTTATCCACCCTATTTATAGTGGCTTGTGGCAATAAGGATTCTAAAAAAATGGAATCTTCCGAAAAATCTTCGATGAAAGAAGAACAACCTGCTGCGAACGGAGCCAAACAAATCACTTTTACCAAAGATCAATACAATCTCGCCGGAATTGAAACCGGGGAGATCGAAATGAGAAATCTTAGTAATATTATTAAACTAAACGGTGTTATTGATGTAGAGCCAAAAAGCAGGGCAACGGTATCTGCACCTTTAGGAGGTTATTTAAAAACAGCAGGGAGGCTACCTGGTGAAAAAGTTAAAAAAGGGCAAGTCTTAGCTACGATTGAAAATCCTGAATTTATCCGAATCCAACAAGGCTATTTGGAAAGTTTAAGCAAACTCCAATTTCTTGAAGAAGAATTTAACCGCCAGAAAAAATTGAGGGAGGAAGACATCAATTCTGCAAAAACATTTCAACAGGTTTCTTCAGATTATAAAATAACACAAGGGCGGGTCAAGGCATATGAACAACAACTTGCGCTTGCGGGAATCGGTAAAAGTTCTGTCCAAAATGGCAATATAACACGAACTGCGAACCTTTATGCTCCTATTACAGGTTTTGTAAAAGCGAGCAATGTAAATATTGGGGATTATGTATCGCCACAGGATGTTCTATTTGAACTAGTCAATTTAAACGATGTTCATTTGGCATTGAATGCCTTTGAAAAGGATTTGGAAAAGATAGAGGTTGGCCAAACCGTTAAATTTTCCCTTTCCAATGACAATACCTTCAATCGTACTGCCGAGGTTTTCTTAATTGGAAAAGCGACTGGTAATGACCGTATGACACCGGTTCATTGCCACATAAATAAAGGGGACGAGAAAGGCCTTTTGCCCGGTATGTACGTAAAGGCTTGGTTAGAAAGTGGTACAAATAAGCAGAATGCAATCCCTTCAGAAGCTATCGTCCAATACGAAGGAAAAGATTTCGTAATCCTTCAAACCGAAGAAATGAAAAGTGGTTATACTTTTAAGTTGGAACAGATTAAAAAAGGTGTCGAGCAGGAAGGTTACACGGCAATAACATTTGCCGAAAATGCTGACGTTAACAATTTTAAACCTGTGGTCAAGAATGCTTATTCCATCTTGTCCGCATTGAGAAATTCTGAAGAAGAAGAGTAGCCCTAATTGTAAGAGATCAGGATGAAAATTGGCAAGGCGATATCCAAATTAACAGAACCCTTTCAGGCTTTACAAAACAGGTTGTTTGCAAAAGTGTATCTCGCGCAGACCATTAGCCTATTGGGTGATGCCTTTACTTGGGTTGGTCTGGCATTGCTTGCCTATCAATTTGGGGAAGACAGGGCCGCGATAATTTTAGCTACGGCACTCACTTTACGGGTAACCGCCTTTATCATTTTTTCGCCTTTTGCTGGTGTGCTTGCAGACCGGATAGACAGAAAAAAGATTTTGTACACCACCCATTTTATTAGAATGGGGCTTGTTGCTTTACTGCCGTTCGTTACCGCCGAATGGCAAATTTATGTCTTGGTATTTTTAATGAATGTTTTCAATGCCTTTTTCAGCCCCACTTACAGGTCTATTATTCCACAGATAGTTGACAAAAAGTTATATAGGCAAGCTATTGGTTTATCGGCTGCCACGTATCAATTATTAGGGGTTTTAGGACCAGGATTGGCAGGTATATTGGCAATTTGGTTAGGTGCAAGGGAAATATTTCTGGTTGATGCAGCTACTTTTATTATCGCAGGGATTTTGCTCTTAACACTTCCAAAAAACTTTTTGAATGTACCAAAAGAAGATAACCCAAAAAAGCATCCTACGACTTGGCAAGATGTTACGAAAGGCGCCAGGCTATTATTTAAAGACAAATACATACGTTTTGCCCTTTTCATAGAACTGGTATCAGCGATGGCCGGAGCTTTTATATTGGTAAATACAATAATTCTCGTAAAAGGTGGATTAAGCCTTACCGATAAGGATTATGGTTTAATTATGGCTGCCTTTGGAATTGGTGCCACCGTGGCTGCTTTCGTTTCAGGGGCTATAGATAAATCTAAATCAAGGCAGGTTTCTTTAATATTGGGAGCTTTAGTATTAGGGCTAGCAATAAGTGCCGCAAATTACCTGAATTTTTCCCTGCTCTTTGTGTTTTGGATCTTCGCTGGTTTGGGACAAAGTCTGGCAGAAATACCTTCGGAAACGCTTATCGGAGAAAATATATCCGATAGCGAACAGGGAAAGGTATATGGCTCCCATTTTGCATTTTCACATCTGTGGTGGGCGATCTCTTATCCCATAGCCGGATTTTTGGGAACTTATTTTCCCGAAAAGGAATTTCTCTATGGCGGCATACTTACATTATCGTTGTTATTGATCGTATTTCTGTTTCTTAGACCAAAGGAGAAACCTAAAATTCAAATCAGTTGAAAATTAAGGAACATAAATCAATAAATTTTAAACACTAATATCAAAATCGATAAATTATGAAAAGAGTATTTTTTATTACAACAGTTGCATTGACGACCCTGTTCGCATCTTGCAAGGAAACAAAAAAGGAGGAAGCTACTCCGAACGTTCAAGAAAACGTTAATAGCGACCAACAAAGCAGAAATGATTACGACGCAGGATAGCATCCAAATGGCCCGCAAAAAAACAATGGATAGTTTGGAACAGATTAAATCTCACGGGCACGCCCATTAACAATTAAAATCCCATTGTACCGCAATGTGCAATGGGATTTAATCAAGTGTACTATGAAAATAAAAAAGATAATATCCTTTTTGGTATTGACTGTCGTTTGTGCACTTTGTACCACCGCATTTGCGCACGGAGTCGATGAAAACACACAAACATTTTTGTTGGGGAACAATGGTGTTGCCTTTGGGCCATTTTTATATATAGGGGCGAAACATATGATTACAGGTTATGACCATCTGCTATTTTTGGTAGGGGTTATATTCTTCCTTTACAAGCCTAAAGAGGTATTGTTATATGTTAGTTTTTTTACTATCGGCCATAGTACCACTTTGTTATTTGGTGTGTTAAGCGACATAACCATTAATTCCTACTTAATAGACGCTATTATAGCATTATCTATCGTGTATAAAGGATTTGATAATTTATGTGGTTTTAAGCGTTTCTTCGGTAAACAGCCCAACACCAAGGCAGCAGTTTTGATTTTCGGATTATTTCACGGTTTTGGTCTTGCAAGTAAATTACAAGAATTCAAATTTGACCAAGAAGGCCTTTTTACTAACCTAATTGGTTTCAATATAGGTGTAGAAATAGGACAATTCATTGCTTTGGCGGTAGTATTGATTCTTATAACGGTATGGAGAAGACAACCCAGTTTTATGAAATTTTCAACAATTACAAATACAGCTCTTATGGCCGCTGGGTTTTTACTGCTCGGCTTTCAATTAACAGGCTACTTTACATCTTAAAAAAATATAACTATGTCAGAAATGAAGCATCCAATATTGGAAAAAAGTAAAATTATAAAAGCAACCATCATTTCACTTCTTGTGGGTGCGCTATTATTGGTTATAGCGGTATTACCAGCAGAATACGGAATGGATCCCACAGGGGCAGGAGAATTGTTTGGATTTAGTAAACTTTACGTTCCCGAAGAAGTTGGGACAACCAGTCTGGGAGCTATGGCATCAAATCCTTCAACTCCAATAATCAAACTCGAAAAAGCAGGTTAAGGGCCTAATGTGGAAAGGCCTATAGAGGTCGATAATCCTCCTCCAACTACACAATTAAGTTCACGTGAAGACGAGACTAAAGTGGTTGTACCGGCAGGAAAAGGAATTGAGTTTAAAATAAATATGCTCAAATATGGAAAAATGAAATATGAATGGACTACCTCTAATGGTGAAATTCTCTATTTCGATTTTCACGGTGAGGTTAAACAAGAAAAAGAAGTCAAGGAAGTTTACTTTGAAAGTTACACGATTGCTAATTCCAACAATATGGTGGGTACTTTTTTAGCGCCCTATGAAGGAAAACACGGATGGTTTTTTAGAAATACCGGTGATGAGGACGTTGTAGTAAATTTAAGACTGAAAGGTCAGTATGCATTATAATTTTAAGTCTTGCAATGGAAGGTCAATTTCTACACCCAATTGAAATAGCCTTCCATTTGGCAGGGAAGTTTTAGAAAAATTATTTAGGGCGTTCACTATTTAGAGTAATCTATTTATTGCCCAAAAGTGTCGCCCCAGTATCGCTTTTCAACTCCGGAACTCCATCTCTATTTTGCCAGAACCCCTCCCATTGGCTCCTGCTTTGATTTCCTTGATGCCGGCCCGAATGGTTTCTTTGTTCATCCCGCTGAGCCTTGATACTTTTGCAATCCCGCCCCATCCTACATTCCTCCTTTCCTTTCGGGAACTCTCGGCGTTGGCTGTCAGCTACTACATTTCCTGCTGTGATTGATGCAAAATACAGAATATTTTGATCTTCCATCCACAAGTTATTGGGTCACGGAAAACAAACCTCACGGGACATTGAATGTTCTTTTTGGTGAAGACACTTCTCGTAAAAAGGGCAGAAAATTTAAGCCAGAACTTTACTTCCTATAGCAAAATCAGGCTCAACTAATCGAAAAAGACATGTACTCAACTTGATTGGATAAACAATTTATATAGGTTATTTTTTAGCTTAATTGGCATTAGATGCTAGGTGGAGCAAGGCTTACGAATGAAAGTTCTCAGCCTCATAAAAGTTTAGTTTGCCTGTTCCTATTCTTTATTGTTCTTATTTGGTTTTAATCTAAATAAAATTATATTTGCACTTGTTTATAACGAATATAAATAATGTATAAAATTAGTTGCCTCTTAATACTGATTTTTAGTGTCAGCGGCTTTGCACAAACAAAAAGAGATTCCCTTTCAGGAGCAGAACTAAAAGCCGAATTGAAACAGGAAATTAAACAAGAGCTCATCAAAGAAATGGCGAAAACTTCGCTGGAAGAAGGTAAAGAAGCCAAAAAAGAAGCGGAAGATAAAAACCGTTTAATAAGCTGGAACAAGTTCAGTTTGGAAGGCTATGGGGTCATTAATTATTTCAACAACGATTATGACACCGATCCTGCCTTTAAAGACAAATTTGACACTGAACGCCTCAACCTTTATTTGGGCTATCAGTTCACAAAAAATATCAGCTTTTTATCGGAATTTGAATTTGAACACGGCGGTACCGGGATTGCCATGGAATATGACACCCAAGAAGAGTCTGGAGAGTTTGAACAGGAAGTTGAACAAGGCGGCGAGGTAAAATTAGAACAAGCCTATATCAATTTTAAAATCGCACCTTATTTTAATATCATTGCCGGTAGGATGAAACTGCATTTTGGCTTGGCCCAAGACCTTGATGAACCCACCGAATATTTCACCACCACCCTTCCCGAAATGCAAAATGCCCTCCTCCCCTTGGGTTGGTATGAAAACGGTATTGAATTTTATGGGGAATTTGCCAAACATTTCCATTACCGCGCATACATTGTTAGCGGTTTGGATGCCACTGGGTTTTCATCTCAAAATTGGATAAAGTTCGGTCATCAGGGCCGTTTCGAAATGATCAACGCGGAATCTCTTGCCTTTGCTGCCCGGCTCGACTATCAATTTGGCACGAGTGACAAAACTTATTTTGGGATTTCCGGCTATGTGAACGATGCGGCGGCCAATCGTCCCAAAGACGACATGCAGGAAAGTGCCTATGTCACCATTGGCGAAGCACACTTCAGTTATCACGAAAACAATTTGCGCATTCATAGCCAAGTGCTTTATGGCAATTTGGAAAATTCCAATATCGTATCACTCAAAAATTCAAAATTATCCAACAACTTGAATGTCAAACGCAATCCTGTAGGAAAAAATGCTTTTGGCTTTTCAACCGAAATAGGCTACGATATCCTGTCGCTTATCACGCCAGATTCCCATCAAAAACTATTTCCCTTCGGACGCTATGACTACTATGATACTTTTCAAGAAGTTGAAGGCAATGTCATCAAAAACCCACGTTGGCAACGCAGCACAATCACCGCCGGGATCAACTGGTTCGTTATTGACGATATTGTGGTCAAGGCTCAATATACCGATCGGTGCTTGGGCTCGGAAAACTACGATCAAAATACCCTTGAATTTACAGGTAAAAAACAGCATGAACGCACTTTTTCGCTAGGTCTCGCTTTTGAATTTTGACTTTAAATACTTAACCCAAAGCAATATATTATGAAAACCTCTAATCTTATTATAATCGCCTTGTTCACTGCCACGCAACTCGGGTTGGTCAGTTGTAGTGATAACAATCCCATAAATCCTGATAATCCAGACGATGATAATCAAAAAAATGAATTGTACACCACGGTGTTGACCAATGACGCAAATATTATCACACAGACCTATGTCCAATTAAACGATGAAGCTTCCAACTTGACGGTAAAAGCCCAAAATTTGAGTGTTGGTGACGAAGTCGCTTTGGAAGCTGCCAAAGAAGCATGGAAAAACGCGCGCGCGCCTTGGGAAAAAAGCGAAGGTTTTATTTTTGGCCCTGTCGAAAACCTGGGCATTGATCCAGCAGTCGATTCTTGGCCGGTCGACATAAATGCAATCAACAATATTTTGAACAGTGGGGATACCATCAATTCCAGCGTATTGGAAACTAATAATGAAGCCCGTGGCTTTCATACTTTGGAATATTTTTTATGGGGAATTAACGGCGACAAGACCGCTTCGGAATTGACGAACAGGGAAATTGAATATATTGTGGCCGCAGCTAAAAATTTGGAAAATAAAAGCCAACAGTTGGCCAATGCTTGGTTGCCTTCGGGAGGAAATTTTGCCAATGTTCTTGTGGAAACCGGACCATCCAATCCTGCCAATTATACGTCTCAAAAAGTAGCGCTAAAAGAACTCGTTGAAGGGATGCAAGGTATTGCCAATGAAGTGGCCGTTATAAAAATAGAAAATCCCCTGAACGGGAATGGGGGTAACCCCAAACCAAATGCCGAAGAATCGCGCTTTAGCCACAATTCAAAATTGGATTTCGCCAATAATATCCGCAGCATTCAGAACATTTACCTCGGGCAATTCAACGGGGTTGATAGTAAAGGCATGTCGGCTGTTATCGCCGAACAAGATGCCAGTTTGGATGCAGAAATCACGGCCGCTATTTCAGATGCCATTTCAGCAATCGAAGCCATTCCCGGTACATTTACCGATGCCATTCAAAACAACCGGGAAGCAGTTGAAAATGCGCAGGGTAAAGTTTTGGAACTTTCCAATATGTTGCAAGACCAAGCTTTGCCGGTGATTTCGAACTTGTAAGCTTACATTACCATTTATATGGATTATTTTATAATTTAATTGATTAAACCCGAATCTCACAAGTTCCAAAAACCATGTGAAGTTTAGGTATTTAAAGAGTTTGTTTTGAGAAAAAAGAAGATTAGGTTTTATCTCATGTTGAGTTTGGCCACGTTTGTTTTAGTATCTTGTTCAAAAGACAATGACGGGGAATATATGCCTTTGCCGACCGCACAAGACCGGATTTATGCCGGTGGGGAAACTACGATATTCACCCAAACCAGCAACTCGTTTAACCAACCAGCACCAAATTTAACATCAGCCGGATTGGAACAGCATTTGCGTGGCGATGCAGATTTTGACGCGACATTTGTGACTGCACCCGCTGAAATAAACAGTGGTTCTGGCCCAATCTTCAACAATCGCGCTTGCGTAAACTGTCATTCCAAAGATGGCCGCTCCCCCTTTCCTACCGATCTCAATTCCTTGGACGGTGGGTTTTTAATGCGGGTCAGTCTTCCTGGCAATGATGAACACGGCGGGCCGAGGCCTATTCCAGGTTTTGGTACGCAAATTCAAAACCATGCTAATTATGGGTATGAACCCGAAGCCAAATATCAGGTCACTTACACCTCAATCACAGAAACTTTAGCCGATGGCACCAAAGTCATTTTAAAAAAGCCCCATTATTCTTTAATTGATACCTATATCCCAATGCCTTCAAATGCGCTTTTATCGCCACGCTTGGCACCTGCCGTTTTCGGTCTGGGTTTATTGGAAGCGAATCCGGAAAGTCAAATTTTAAGCTATCAAGACATCAATGATGACAATGGCGATGGGATTTCTGGGAAAGCTAATTATGTGTATGATGAGGCCAGTAACACCATGGAATTGGGACGGTTTGGTTGGAAAGCCAATGTTCCCACCGTTTTGCAACAATGTGCTGGCGCCTACAACGATGATATGGGCATCACATCCTATTATTTTCCGGAAGAGAGCGGCACAGGCCAAACAAATGGTGATGATGGTTTGGAAGACGACCCTGAAATTGAAGCTCAAACTCTTAATGATGTAGCCTTTTATTCGCGCACGTTAGGCGTGCCCGCGGGCAGAGACGTCAATGATAAAAATGTGTTGAAAGGACAAGGTATTTTTAACCGAATTGATTGTGCAAAATGCCACATCCCTGAAATGCAAACCGGATATAGCGAAATATCTGCCGTGACCAACCAGAAAATATTTCCATTTTCCGATATGCTTTTGCACGATATGGGCGAAGGTTTGGCCGACGGCCGTCCAGATTATAACGCCAATGGTCGTGAATGGCGGACTACACCTTTATGGGGAGTTGGCCTGACCCAAATAGTCAATGGCCACACCGATTTATTGCATGATGGCCGTGCAAAAAATATTACCCAAGCCATTTTGTGGCACGGAGGAGAGGCACAAGCTGCAAAAAATGCCTTTAAAGCACTTTCTACAAAAGAGCGCGAAGACTTACTCGCTTTTATAAAGTCCTTATAATTTTCACTTTTGGTGGTGGAAAGCAAACAGGTGAAAGAAGAAATCGCCTCCATGCCCAATTATTATCGGTTTAGTTTGGATTCTTTGGAGAAGGAAGTAAAAGAATTATGGAGGTTGGGCATTTAATCCGTGCAAAGTTGATTTAGTGAAATCCTTTCCCCAGAATGGACAGCACTGAAAGATGCGTTCCCCAACAACGCTCGAAGTAGGTTTGCTATGCACCTATTTACTTTGAACAAGCCAGGAATACTCCATAAAAGAATTTTTTAAGCGGGCTATTTTAGGATTGAATTCCGACGCAAAAACCAGGTATTGACAATTGGAAAGATGCACTGGAATGCGGATAAGGGATTTGAATTCGTTGCTTCCCATCAAAAATTCCGCATCCTCCACAATGAACAATTTTAATTGTCCAACATTAATTCCGGTCAAAGAGAGCAGTTGGTTCAATCTGTTCGGTGTTGCGATCACAATGTCCACACCATCATAAATATCGTCTTTTTGGTTTTGAATATCCACTTTCTCGAAGGCGCTATAAATGCGTAAATCCATATAGCGCGAAAAGTCCAGAAAGCTTTTTTCTAAAATTTGAGCAGCTTCCTTATCTTTTACCATAATCAACGCTCGGGGCGAATCTTCAAACTGGGCACTTCCCAGTTTTTGAATGGTGCCGATGACCAAAGCAGTCGTTTTTCCCGTACCTTGTGGAGCAATCCCGAATAAATTGGCGCCACTTTTTATTTTTGGCAATATCTTTTCTTGGAAAGGCAACGGATTTTCAATTTCTAACCGTTCCAAGGCTTCTTTCAATGGAGTATTTAGTTTTTTAAAGACCATTTTCAAATTTTGATCAAATTTACGATAAGTATCCCTTTTTAGCCGCTGTATAGAAAAGCTTTCCTATTTTTGTAGAAAAGCTGCTATATTTACATTATGCTCTGCATCAAACATCATTCCACCGATCCTTATTTCAACATTGCCACCGATGAATTCATTTTTAAACATATCAAAGAAGATTGTTTTATGTTGTGGCGCAACGACAATGCGATTATTGTCGGAAAGCACCAAAACACTATCGCAGAGGTGAACGTGGATTACGTAAAAGAAAAAGGAATAAAAGTTGTACGCCGGCTTTCTGGAGGTGGCGCGGTATATCACGATTTGGGAAACCTGAATTTCTCTTTCACACGCACGGGCGAGAACACCGAAATGGTCGATTTTCGGCGATATACAAAACCCATCTTGGACGTTTTGGAAACCTTGGGAGTCCACGCAATATTTGAAGGAAGGAACGATTTGACCATCGACGGCAAAAAATTCTCCGGAAATGCAGAACACGTGTTCAAAAATAAAGTCTTGCACCACGGAACCATTCTTTTTTCCTCGGAAATGAAGGATATTAGCGGAGCTTTGAAAGTGAACCCACTGAAATATAAAGGCCGCGGTATAAAATCTGTTCCGAATAGGGTGACAAATATAAGCGCCCATTTGAAGGAAAAAGTAAGTTTGGAAGAATTTACCAACAAAATCATGGATTATATTGTTTCCGCTTTTCCGGAAGCCAAAATGTATGAATTCACTCCATCAGACCTCGAAAAAATTGGAGAAATACGCGATGAAAAATATGCCACTTGGGAATGGAATTATGGCTATTCGCCAGATTATGATTTCACCGAAGGAATGCGCACCAAAGGTGGAACGGTGGAAATGAACATGAACGTTTCGGGCGGAATGATCACCGATGTGAAAATATATGGCGATTTCTTCCATATCAAAGATATCGAACCGATCGAACGCGCCTTGGAAAACACCAAACACGAAGAAAACGAAATTAGAAAAGTGCTGAAACGCTTCAATTTAAAGGAATATTTCAACGAAGTGACCGAAGATGATTTGGTTTCCATTATGTTTTAATATGGCTCAAACCAGCATAAAAACCCCATTGGGCACCGCAATAATTGAAGGTGATGAAAATGGAATTTCCAAGATTTCCATTTCTGGGGAAACTTTGCAATTTCCTTCTGAAATACCCCAGAAACTAGAGCAGGCAATTTTCCAACTGCAGAAATATTTTGCAGGAAATTTGACGAATTTCGAATTAAAATTAAACCCATCGGGCACAGAATTTCAACAAAAAGTGTGGGAAGAATTAGCAAAAATCCCTTTCGGAAAAACACTTTCCTATTATGAACTTTCGGAAAAAATAGGTAATCCAAAGGCTATTCGGGCTGTCGCTGCCGCCAATGGAAAGAATCCCTTGTGGATCGTGGTTCCTTGTCACCGGGTGATTGGCTCCGATGGTTCGCTGACCGGTTACGCAGGCGGATTGTGGCGAAAAAAATGGTTGCTGGAGCACGAAAATCCCGTAAAACAGTCGCGGTTATTTTGAACGATATTTTTTAGTACCTTGGGAAATGTTTTTTGAATAGAATTTGAATTCTGAAGTAAACAAAGATAATTCATCAAAAATTAATCCAACTTCTGGCATCATGGCAAGTCTTCCAAAAATTGAAAACATCTTGTTCCTCGATATTGAAACCGTTCCGGAACTTGAAACTTATTCCGAATTGGACGAGGAAAAAAAACATCTTTGGGAATTAAAAACCCAGTATAAGCGCAAAGAAGATTTCACCGCAGAAGAATTTTATGACAATGCGGGAATTTGGGCCGAATTCGGGAAAATTGTTTGTATTTCCGTAGGTTATTTCACATTCCATGACGGTGTCCGCAATTTCCGAACCACCACTTTTCAAGGGGAAGAACCGCAACTTTTATTGGATTTCAAACAATTATTGAACACACATTTCGGCAAACCTCGGCATGTGCTTTGCGCCCATAATGGCAAGGAATTTGACTTTCCGTACATCGCCCGAAGAATGTTGATCCATAAAATTAGTCTTCCGGCAAAGCTTGATTTATTTGGAAAAAAACCTTGGGAAGTGCCGCATCTTGATACCTTGGAATTGTGGAAATTCGGTGATTACAAGCATTATACTTCCCTAAAATTATTGACTCATGTATTGGGAATTCAATCGCCAAAAGACGATATCGATGGAAGTCAGGTGCGCGAGGTTTTTTATAAAGAACAAAATATAGATCGCATCGCTGCGTATTGCGAAAAAGATGTTGTCGCCGTTGCCCAGATAATTTTACGTTTTCACCAAGAAGAACTTTTGCAAGATTCCGAAGTGGTTTCCGTAAGATTTTAGGGCTGGTTTTTGCAGGTTTAAAAACTCAAGCAACTGCCTAATTTTCCTTTTCCAAAACAGCTATATCTTTCAATAATTTCTGAATTGCCTCCGGATCGGTGCCGTCATAGAACCCGCGGATGCGTTTCTCTTTGTCCACCAGCACAAAATTTTCGGTATGAATCATATCGTACGGCCCGCCATCACCAATGGTTTTGGTGGCCAAATAGGATTTGCGTGCTAAATCATAAATCTCCTCTTTGCTTCCAGTTACCAAATTCCATTTTTCGTCGTTTACGCCCTTTTCAACGGCATACTTTTTCAGTTGAGCCACATCATCCACTTCCGGCATAACAGTGTGTGACAGTAGTTTAACTTCCTCATCATTCTTTAAAGCCGCCTGGACCTTCACCATATTGTCCGTCATAATAGGACAAATAGTTGGACATGTGGTGAAGAAAAAATCGGCTACATAAATTTTTCCATCGTAATCTTTTTGGGTAATCGTATCGCCATTTTGGTTTACCAGTTTGAAATCGGCAATAGTGTGATATTTTCGAATATGTCGGATCGAAGGATCAACTAATTCCGCGTTGACTTCGCTCGGTTGAAAAACAGGCAGTTTTATTTTTGGCATTTTCAAGGAATAAATTACGGAAACAATAATTGCCGAAAGCACTAGCAATACCAAGGCAAACCATTTGTATTTCGAGAAAAACCAGATCATCCTTTCAAAATTTCAACATTTGCAAAATTAGAATTTTAAAGCTGAATTGCTTAGCTTTACATCAAAATTATCGTCTAATGAAAAAGAAATTTATTTTTTTGCTTATTGTTTTGTTTGGTTTGAATGCGTTTTCCCAAGAAGATCTGGCGATGGAACGAATGTATTTAGCTGAAAAAAATGCTGGAAAATCGCTCATGGAATTTAGGGCTAACCCAAATACAGGAAATTACGATGTGACGCATTACAACCTGGAATTTACACTCGATCCGGCGGTGGAATATCTCAACGGGATTGTGAGCACCACGTTCACGGCAAAAGAACCTATGACTTCCATTCACTTCGATTTCGATCAGCAAATGACGGTGAACCAAGTAACCTTAAATGGAAACCCATTGAGCTTCGCCCAAAATTTTGACGATGAACTGATAATTGATTTTCCGTCCACTATTGCTACTGGTCAGTCGGAAACCGTGGTCATTGATTATGAAGGAAACCCAGAAAGTTCTGGGTTCGGTTCATTTGAGCAATCCACGCATAGCGGCGCTCCTATAATTTGGACACTTTCCGAGCCCTATGGCGCCATGGCGTGGTGGCCTTGTAAGCAAGATTTAATAGACAAAGCCAATAGCATTGACGTATATATCACTGCTCCTTCACAATATACAACTGTTTCCAATGGCATAATTGTGGGCGAAACCACAACTGGCGGACTAAAAACCACACACTGGGAACACAATCATCCGATCACGCCTTATCTTATCGCGATTGCTGTGAGCAATTTCGCGAAATATACCGATATGGCGGGAAGTGGCGCGACACCTTTCCCCATTGATAATTATATTTATCCTGAAGATCTTTCATACGTCCAAACAAAAACACCGGTCACCGTGGACATCATGGATTTTTATGAAGCCACATTTGAACCTTATCCGTACAATGACGAAAAATATGGCCATTGTCAGTTTGGCTGGGGCGGCGGAATGGAACATACCACCATATCTTTCATGGGCGGTTTCAGTCGTGGACTGATTGCTCATGAACTGGCGCACCAATGGTTTGGCGATAAAGTGACTTGCGGTTCTTGGCAAGATGTTTGGCTCAACGAAGGATTTGCGGAATATTTAGCCGGAATGGTGGTCGAGGAAATGGATGGAGAAGCGGATTTCAATATGTGGAAAGCCGGCGAGGTAAATTATATCACCTCCAGTCCGGGCGGGTCTGTTTATATTCCCGCTGCCGACACTCTGAGCACAAATCGGGTTTTTAGTGGTCGACTAACATATGCTAAAGGCGCCATGGTTTTGCACATGCTTCGGAAAAAACTGGGCGAAACTACCTTTTTCCTCGCTTTACAAAATTATTTGGACGATCCAGATCTAGCTTACGGTTTTGCCAAAACCCCAGATTTACAAGCGCATTTAGAAACTGCTTCTTCCTTGGATTTAAATGAATTTTTTCAAGATTGGGTATATGGAGAAGGTTTTCCTTCCTACGAAATACTTTGGCATCAAGAAGGCGATAACGATGTGGTGCTTACCTTTCAACAAACACAATCCGATCCATCGGTCAGCTTTTTTGAAGCTCCTGTAAACCTTGAATTTTTTGGGGCGAACAATGAACACTTAGAAGTGGTTTTTGATAACACCGAAAATTTCCAGACTTTCACCCATAATATTCCTTTCACGGTGGCCTCCATTCAAATTGATCCGCATTTTGACCTAATTTCCAATTACAATTCCGCTACCTTGGATTCTATTGCGTTCTCTTTAAGGGATCTGACGTTTTTCCCGAATCCGGTGAATGACAAGTTATATGTTCAAAAACCCGAAAATGTTGAAATCCGTTCGTACGAAATTTCTAATATTCTAGGTGAAATAATACAATCTTCCGAAATTTTCAATGGCTTTATTGCTACCGACATTCTGGCACCGGGACTTTATTTTATTTCAGTACATACCTCTGAAGGTTCCATCACACAAAAAATTGTCAAGAATGCGAGGTAAACCCATTAAAGAATAAAACGCCTCCATAGAACATCTGCGCCACATAATTAAAAAAACATGGGAATGATCAGCAGATTTAATATTGAGGGGAAAAAAACGGAAATCAGGAATGTCGTAAGTCCATTTCTGGCACATTGGTATCTATGATAAGATCTCCTTCTGTTCTTTGCTGAATTTCCAAAACGCTAACTCCGGGCGCGCGTTCCACAAGCCGAAATCCGTTTTTAGTGACTTCCAACACCGCGAGATTGGTCACAATTTTGGTGACACATCCCACGCCGGTCAAGGGCAGGCTGCAACGTTTCAAAAGCTTGGATTCCCCAGCCCGATTGGTGTGCATCATCGCTACAATTATATTTTCCGCCGAAGCCACCAAATCCATGGCACCACCCATTCCTTTCACCAGTTTCCCTGGGATTTTCCAATTTGCGATATCACCATTTTCGGCCACTTCCATCGCCCCCAAAATTGTGAGATCAACGTGTTTTCCCCGAATCATTCCGAAGCTCATGGCTGAATCAAAAAAGCTTGCGCCCGGCAAGGCCGTGATTGTTTGTTTTCCAGCATTTATGAGATCCGGATCTGCTTCCCCTTCGTAAGGAAAAAGTCCCATTCCCAAAATACCATTTTCACTTTGGAATTCAACATTAATATCATTTCGTACAAAATTGGCCACCAAAGTCGGTATGCCAATTCCCAAGTTCACATAATACCCATCCTGAATTTCTTGTGCGATACGCCGCGCTATTCCGTTTTTATCTAATGACATCTTTATTGTTTTTGGCGAACGGTCAATTGTTCAATTCGTTTTTCATAAGCATTTCCTTGGAAAATCCGTTGTACGAAAATTCCTGGAATATGGATTTGGTTTGGGTCAAGTTCCCCTGGTTTTACCAATTCTTCAACCTCCACCACAGTAGTTTTGGCTGCACCGCACATTACCGGATTGAAATTCCTTGCCGTTCCTTTAAAAATAAGATTTCCGACCTCATCTCCTTTCCATGCTTTCACAAAGGCAAAATCTGCTTTGAAGGATTCTTCCACCACATAATGTTTCCCGTTGAATTCTCGTATTTCTTTTCCTTCAGCCACTTCTGTTCCATATCCGGCGGCAACAAAAATTGCCGGAAACCCCTGTTGCGCGGCGCGGCATTTTTCTGCTAACGTACCTTGGGGAGTGAGTTCAACATCAAGTTCGCCGGTGAGCATTTGTCGCTCAAATTCAGCGTTTTCACCAACGTAAGAAGCAATCATTTTCTTGATTTGTTTCTTTTTTAGGAGCATACCAAGCCCAAAATCGTCCACGCCGGCATTATTTGAAATGCATGTCAAGTCTTTCACATTCATGCGAACGATTTCAGCGATCAAGTTTTCTGGTATTCCGCAAAGGCCAAAACCACCGAACATTAAAGTCATTCCGCTTTCCAAGCCCTTTAAGGCTTCGGTTACATTAGGCACTGTTTTTTTTATCATCGGATTTTTCTTTGTCGAAATTTACAAAATTTTGTTTTCAAGGCAAAAAATAGTTTTAGAAAGCTCTTGGTAATTTCATCCTAAAAATAGTACATTTACAAAAAGAACAGAAATAGGTATGAAAACAGCCATAATTTTAGGGGCAACCGGACTGACGGGCAACATACTTTTACATAAATTGTTATCGGATGATTATTATGGCAAGGTAATCATTTTCGGAAGAAGGACAGTAGGGTTCGAACATCCAAAAATGGAAGAGAATTTGGTGGATTTGTTCGAATTGGAAAAACACAAAGAGCAATTCCACGCCAACGTCGTTTTCTGTTGCGTTGGAAGCACTCAAAAAAAGACACCAAATAAAAAGATATATCGAAAAGTGGATTATGGGATTCCGGTGACCGCCGCCAAATTATGCCAAGCAAACGGAATCCGATTTTTTGAAGTGATTTCGGCAATTGGTGCCAATGCCAACAGCCGATTTTTTTATAACCGAATTAAAGGGGAAATGGAACTTGAAGTCATGGCACAAAACATTCAAGATACTTACATTTTTCGCCCCTCATTAATTAGTGGAAAACGAAAAGAAAAGCGCCATTTTGAATTTTTCTGGAAACAAATCATGAAAACCACTGATTTTTTAATGCTGGGACCTTTGAAAAAATTTAGGTCCATCCATCCAGAAACCATCGCAACAGCAATGTATTTTATTGCGAAAAACCGATACCGAAAAATGCTTATCAAATCGGAAGAAATCGAAGAAATTGCGAACGCATGATCGAAATCGAACGAAAATTCCTGGTAAACTCTTCCATATACAAAAGTGCTGCCTTCCAAAAGTTGAAAATCCGACAAGGATATTTAAACTCCAATCCCGAACGCAGTGTTCGAATCCGGATACAAGACGAACTAGGTTTTATTACCATCAAGGGAAAAGCAAACAAAAGCGGTGTAGAACGTTTTGAATGGGAAAAAGAAATTCCTGCGGCAGAAGCCACTATTTTGCTGAATTTATGCGAACCTTCCTTGATCGAAAAAAGCCGGTTTTTGGTGAAATTTGAAAACCATATTTTCGAAGTTGATGAATTTTCCGGGGAAAATCAAGGTTTGATTATGGCAGAAATAGAACTAAGATCAGAAGATGAAAAATTCTCAAAACCCGATTGGTTGGGACGTGAAGTTACTGGCGACGTGCGCTACTATAACTCTCATTTAAGTAAAATGCCGTTCACGAAATGGTAGCTTCTCGATACATTTTGTTTTCGTTTCCAACTCAAACAAAACACTCGAAGTGACGGTTCTTTAATGAATCATACGCTCGTCAGGTCGAGTGTTTTTCTTTTTTTTCCAAAAAAAAAGAAAAATGTATCGAGACCCTAAAAATGCAAAAAAGCATCTTCCAAATGTTCAATCCGCGTGCCCAACTTATTTTTTACGATGGCGATGATATCAAATCGGACTTCCACGTTCAAGGCATTATCGGTTACATAGAAATCCACAGCCTTCACAAGTTGCTGTATTTGTTTGGGTTTCACAAATTCTTGTGGGTTGCCGAAATCAGCGGTACTGCGGGTTTTCACTTCCACAGCGCATAAAATATCACCTTTTTGGGCAATGATATCGACCTCTGCCTTTAAATGTCGGTAATTTCGGGCAGCAATGGAATAGCCATTTTTCAACAGAAAATCCACCGCCAGTTGTTCCCCTTTCTTTCCAAGATCATTGTGTTCGGCCATTTATTCGAGTTTAATATTCAGTTATAATATGCGGTCTATTTTTCAAAAAACATCTGTGAGGAAACGGCAATTCGGTTCCAAAAATTGATTTGTCCAATTTGTAAAATAATCTGTGCTATTTCATTTTCTGAAAAATGAGATGTGGCTTTTTCGAAGGTTTTTTCGGTCAATCCTGCTTCGGAAATCAATGTGATTTCTTCGGTCATCGCCAATAAGGTTTTTTCTTTTTCATCGAACAACGGCGATTCTTTCCATGCACTCAGCGCAAAAATGCGGCGTTGTGTTTCGCCATATTTCAGCGCGTCCACGGTGTGCATTTCCAAGCAATATGCACAGTGGTTAATTTGGGAAGCTCGTATTTTAATGAGTTCCAATAGCATTTTGTCCAAGCCGCAAGAAGTTAGATATTTTTCCATCTCCAAAAGCGCTTTATAGGCTTTGGGTTCTAATTTTCCGATGTTGAGGCGTTGTTTCATTTTTAAGATTTATAATGAATTATTGTTTTTTCAGAAGTGACTTCCATGGAAATATCCCTTCCAAAAACCATAGCTTGATTGTCGTGAACATGCCCGGCGGGAAACCCGAAACAAACAGGGAAATCATATTCTTCCACGGTTTCCCAAATGATTTCTTCCGCAGTTTTTCCAAAAGGAATTTGGTTGTCGTTCATATCGCTCATTCCGCCGATGATCAATCCACTGAGATTTTCGAATAGACCGTTGCGTTTCAAATTTTGCATCATGCGATCCACGTGGTATAAATATTCGTCCAAATCTTCCAAAAACAGGATTTTCTTTCGGGTAGAAATCGCCGAAGACGAGCCCAAAAGGGAATATAAAATCGATAGATTTCCACCGACGAGTTTGCCTTCACAAGTTCCAGTCTTATTTTTCGGTGAATAAGGAATTTCGTAGGAAACTGGTTTTCCAAAAAGAATATTTTTCAAGGTTTCGCGTGTCGCTTTAGACTTTTGGTCGATGTTGTGCGCAATTTGCCCATGAATGGATTCAGCTCTCAAAACATTCAACTGTGAATGCAAAACCGTCACATCTGAATACCCGATGATCCACTTCGGATTTCGGTCAAAATTCGAAAAATCCAATTTATCAATAATCCGAACCGTTCCATAACCACCACGCGCGCACCAAATTGCTTTAATTTCCGGATCGTCCAGCATTTTTTGAAAATCGGCGGTGCGCTCCTTGTCGTTCCCGGCGAATTGATGATCTTCCAAACCAATGCTTTTCCCGATTTTCACCTGAAAACCCCATGTTTTCAACAATGCTATTGCAGGTTGAATTTCGACTATTGAAATTTTACGTGCGGTGGAAAGTATGCCGACAGTATCATTTTTTTTAAGGGAAGGAATGTGGATCATTAAACCTATAATTTCATTTTTAATGTTTCAAAGAGCGTGTTTGTTTCAATAAATTTATCCCATTTTTTCAATCTCATCCCACGGATCAATGCTTTGTCTCCGGTCCAAAGTTTTCCTTTGATATGTTCAGCAAGAGCTACAAACGCCGTATCATCAATGTCCACATCCCGTGTTAATTTCAATGTGTCCAGGTAGATTTGTTTTGGGATCAATTTGATATTTATAAACCTAATTTGTCGCGCAAACAATTCAAAAACCTTCTCAAACTCTTCATCGGAATAGCCCGAAATATGTTTTAATTTTTCCGAATGTTCTCTAATTTCCAACAAAAGAGTCTCTGTGGAGTAGAAATTGTATTTTTTTTTAGGGTGCAACAAAATAGTGGAAATTCGACTGTTCGTATAAAGCATGGCGCTAAAACCAATATTTGTATCCACTACAATTCTCACAATCCAAGTTCAGTTTTGGTTTTATTCCAACGTCCTTTTTTTATTTCTTTGACAAGATCGTCCACTTCTTCTTGTGTTGCTTTTGATTTTTTAGAAATTTCCTGAAAATCAAAAAGCTCAAGCAAATCTTGCAAATAATCGATACTATAATTGCCGGATATTCGAAAAACTACTTCATCTTTATTTCGCTCGATGATCATAATGCTTTTTTCTCAAATATACCGTTTTTTTATCTTAACTAATGGATTTTCAATATAAATCTCCGTTCTTAAAACCTCATTATAGGCCAATTCTCCTAAAGAAACCAGACTTCACTTGTTTAAAACTAATTTTGATCACACTTAAATGATATCTGTTTCCAAAAAAAAGTGACGCCCGTGCCCACGAAATTGATATTGCAGGTTGAATTTCTTCTATTGAAATTTTACGTGCCGTTGAAAGAATTCCAATTATTTCATTTTCTTTAAGAGTCAGCATTTTGGTGATTTCAAGGTTATTTTCAGGATTTTCCAGTTTTTTAAGGTCTTTTAAGTTCTGTCTGATTTTCTCACAAAAAGAGCCACAAAGCATCTCAAGATTACGATGACCGAAAGTTACAAAAAAATAAAATTTGATAGCTTGGTTTCGGAATAATATGAAACTGGAAAACGATCCGAAACCACTGAAACCGCTTTTCGAAATTTTCCAATCAAAGAACGGTTTCGAATTCTTATTTTTGCAAGCTAAAACCATTTTTAGATGCCAGAAAGATATACCATTACCGCGGCTTTGCCCTACACGAATGGTCCGCTTCACATAGGTCATTTGGCAGGAGTTTACGTTCCGGCCGATATTTATGCGCGCTATTTGCGATTGCAGGGAAGAGAGGTTGCTTTTGTTTGTGGCAGCGATGAACATGGCGTTCCCATTACCATCAAAGCCATAAAAGAAGGTATTTCCCCGCAAGATGTTGTCGATAAATACCATAAAATTATTAAACAATCCTTTGCAGATTTCGGGATTTCCTTCGATAATTATTCGCGAACTACCGCAAAAATCCACCATGAAACTGCCTCCCAATTTTTCAAAGAATTATACGCAAACGGGAAATTCATTGAAGAAACCACCGAACAATTATATGATGAAAAAGCGAATCAATTTCTCGCGGACCGGTTCGTGACCGGCACCTGCCCAAAATGTGGCTATGAAGAAGCTTATGGCGATCAGTGCGAAAAATGCGGTAGTTCTTTGAACGCAACGGATTTGATCAATCCAAAATCAGCCATTACTGGCGCAACGCCAACCTTGAAAAAAACAAAACATTGGTTTTTACCCTTAAATGAATATGAAGCTTGGCTGCGCGAATGGATTTTAAAAGGCCATAAAAATGACTGGAAACCAAATGTATATGGACAGGTAAAATCTTGGATCGACGACGGTTTACGACCTCGAGCTGTCACCCGCGATTTAGATTGGGGAATTCCAATTCCGGTGGAAGGAGCCGAAGGAAAAGTGATGTACGTCTGGTTTGACGCACCGATCGGATATATTTCTTCCACAAAAGAATGGGCGGAACGCGAAGGAAAAAATTGGGAACCTTTTTGGAAGGATAAAGAAACCAAATTGGTACAATTCATCGGAAAAGACAACATTGTTTTCCATTGCATCATTTTTCCGGCAATGTTGAAAGCTGAAGGAAGTTATATTCTGCCCGATAATGTTCCGGCCAATGAATTTTTAAACTTGGAAGGCCAAAAATTATCCACCTCTAAAAATTGGGCAGTTTGGCTGCACGAATATTTAGAAGATTTCCCCAATCAGCAAGATATTTTGCGCTACGTTTTGACGGCAAATGCTCCAGAAACCAAGGACAATGACTTCACATGGAGCGATTTCCAAGCGCGGAACAACAATGAATTGGTGGCGATTTTCGGGAACTTCATTAATCGTGTGGTGGTCCTGACCGATAAATATTACGGTGGAAAAGTTCCGAAACCCAACGAATTTTCCGAAACCGATAGACAGACCCTGGCCGAATTGAATGCTTATCCCGAAAAAATTGCTTCTTCCATTGAGCGCTATCGTTTTCGAGAAGCTCAATCTGAATTGATGAACGTCGCGCGTTTGGGAAACAAATATTTAGCGGATGAAGAACCGTGGAAAAAAATAAAAAATGACGAAGAGCGGGTGAAAACCATTATGTATATTGGTTTACAAATCGCTTCGAAACTGGCATTTCTGAGTGAACCTTTCTTGCCGTTCACTTCACAAAAGTTGAAAGATATGTTACAGATTCCGTCGGATGAAACTGCTACAAACCTTTCTGGCACAACTGGAAAATCTTGGGACGATCTTTCCGGAAACAGTGCGCAACTTTCTGTGGGTCATCAGATTGGGAAAGCCGAATTATTGTTTAGCAAAATCGAGGACGAACAAATTCAAAAGCAACTCGATAAATTAATCACTTCCAAAAAAGCCAATGAAATGGAAAACAAATCCGTGGCACCACAAAAACCCGTTACAAGTTTTGAAGATTTCTCAAAAATGGATTTCCGGGTTGGCACTATTGTGAAGGCAGAAAAAATGCCAAAAACAAAGAAGTTGATGCAACTAATAGTCGATACCGGGTTGGACCAACGTACAATAGTTTCCGGAATAGCGGAACATTTTAGCGCCGAAGAAATCATTGGGAAAAAGGTAACGATTTTGGTAAATTTGGCTCCTCGGAAATTGCGTGGGGTCGAAAGTGAAGGAATGATTTTAATGACCGAAAATTCGGAAGGAAAATTGGTATTTTTAAATCCGGATGAAGACGGAGTTGAAAATGGAACTGTGATTTCTTGAGAATTCATTATTAAACCTAACAGGTTTTGAAAACCTGTTAGGTTTAGGTTTTGTTCAATTTATATTTCGACACAATTTTATCCACGATAACTTGTGCCAGTTTTTCATGACTTTCGACGGTCCAGCCGGCGACGTGCGGGGAAAGCAATACATTTTCTGAATTGATCAAATATTGAAAAGCTTCTGGGGTTTCGGTGGCGTTGAAAAGCGTTTCAAAAGAAGATTTTTCATATTCCAAAACATCCAATCCCGCACCCAAAATTTTTCCAGATTTCAAGGCTTCCACCAAATCTTTCGTAACCACAGTTTTTCCGCGCGCCGTATTCAACAACCAAAAAGGGTTTTTAAACGAATTGATAAAATCCCGATCCACCATCTTAAAAGTCAATTTGGTTTGTGGTGTGTGCAAGCTCAATACGTGGATTTTTTCCATAAGTTCGTTTAAATCGACTTGTCGGGCATCTTGATTTTCCACATTTTCCTTTATATCATAACACAAAACTTTGCAATCGAAACCCCGCAGTTTTTTGGCAAAAGCCTTTCCCATATTGCCATAACCAATAATTCCGATGGTTTTTCCCTCTAATTCCGTTCCGCGGTTTCCTTCTCGGTTCCAAATTCCATTTCGAATTTCCCGATCTGCTTTGTTCAAATTATTAAATAGTGACAACAGCATTCCCAGCGCATGTTCGCCAACCGCATTCCGATTTCCTTCAGGTGCCGAAAACAATGTTATCCCTTTGCTTTCCGCATAATCTTGATCGATATTTTCCAATCCGGCACCAACACGTGCAATAAATTTCAAATTTTTAGCCTTATCCAAAAACGTTTTGTCAATACTGATTCGGCTGCGGATGACAACGCCGTCAAATTCAGTAATTTTATTTTCTATACTTAATTTATCCGAAGAATAATCTTCCACATTTTGAAATCCATTTTCTTCCAATTGTTCGATCAATAAAGGATGGTTGCTGTCTAAGTGAAGGATTTTCATAGGAATTATTCTTTAAAATAAGGCGCGGTGATTTCAGGTGTGATTCGAGTAGGTCGAAAATTTATCAAATCCATCAAACACCAAGTGGTTCGAGCTGCAGCAATTAATAAATTGTCCTTTTTTCGAATAATTTCGGTTCGTCGAACACTTTTCACGTTGCCGTGACCTTCGATCCAAGTTTTCAAAATCAGGCGTTCATTCTCAAATCCCGGGTGTTTATAGGTGATAAAATGATCCAAAACGACCAGCCCAATTTTTCCCGAATATTTTTTGGGGTTTTTTGTTTCCAATGTTTTTCGGCTACTTCTTGAACCCAATTCAAATAAAACACATTATTAACATGCCCAAAATGATCGATGGCATTGTGTGGCACTGTAATTTCAAATTGAAAAGGAATCGGATCCAAAAATTATAATTTAGGTTGAAAGTCTAAAATTACGCAAAATCTCAAAATCCGAGGATAAATTTTGCGATGGTAAAATAAATTAAGATTCCACAAATATCATTACTGGTTGTAATAAAAGGTCCGGTGGCCATTGCGGGATTGATACCTTGTGAATCTAAAATTATGGGCACGAAAGTTCCGATTAACGAAGCAATAATAATTACGGTAATTAGCGAAATTCCGACCGTCAGCCCCATCAGAAAACCGTAGCCCATTAGAAAAACCCCTCCCAAAACAAGAATGACGGCGAGCGTGAAACCGTTCAGCAAACTTAGGGAAACTTCTTTTAACAATCGGTTGAAAAGCGTTCCACGCAAGGATTTGTTGGCAAGTCCTTGAAGTACAATGGCCGAAGACTGAACGCCTACATTTCCCGCCATAGCTGCAATAAGCGGAACAAAGAAAAATAAGGCGGCATGGTCTTGCATTGCGCCGCTAAATGTTCCGAGAACGGTGACGCTTATCATTCCCCCGAACAAAGCGAGAATTAACCAAGGCAAACGCGCCCGGGTCAGTTGCCACAAACTGTCATCGGCTTCCACATCTTCAGAAATACCTGCTGCCATTTGGTAATCTCTTTCGGCTTCTTCTTTCACAAAATCCATAATATCGTCAATAGTAACCCGACCCACCAGCCGACGCATTTCATCGACTACCGGAATTGCCTCCAGATCATATTTTTGCATGATCCGGGCAACTTCTCCCCCTTTTGTATGAACTCTGACAAAATCCACGTTTTTGATATACACGTCGCTAATATGTGCATTTGTGGGCGCCGTGAGCAAATCTTTCAAGGAAAGCCTGCCTTTCAATTTCCCTTTGTCGTCCACCACGTAAATGGAATGCACACGGGTCACGTTTTCGGCTTGCGCACGCATTTCATCCATGCAGCCGGTTACGTTCCAGTTTTCGTTTACTTTTACAAGTTCTTTTGCCATCAATCCACCTGCGGAATCTTCGGAATAACGCAAGAGTTCCACGATGTTTTCAGCGTGCTCCTCGTCTTGGATTTCGGCGATTACCTGGGTTTTGATTTCCGGGGAAAGTTCCGCGACAATATCCGCGGCATCATCGGTATCCATTTCCTCGATCTCGTTGGCGATTTCCTTTGGAGTAAGGTTGTCCAAGATTTTCTCCCGATCGTCTTCATCCAGTTCCATCAAAACCTCAGCGGTCTTGTCACTTTCGAGAAGTTTGATGATATAAGTAGCTTCATCCAAATCGAGTTCTCCCAGAATTTCCGCAATATCGGCGTGATGCAGTTCTATCAAAAGCTGCAAAAGAGCGGGATTATCGTGTTTTGCGATGAGGTCCTGAACCTGTGAAATGAGCTGGCTATCTATTTGAAACTGCATCATGCGCTATTTTTTGGGTTAACTCAATGAATTGGGGAACGTCCAGTTGTTCAGGTCGCTGCGCAAAGATACTGTCTTCTTTTAAACCTTCCGAAAGATTAAAAGTTTTTAAGCTGTTCCACAGTGTTTTTCGTCGCTGTTGAAATGCTGTTTTGACCACCTTAAAAAACAATTTTTCATCACAGGATAGTTGGTATTTTTCTTTTCGAACCAATCGCAAAACGCCACTTTCTACTTTTGGAGGTGGATTGAAAACTTGCGGGCTTACCGTGAACAAGTATTCGGCGTTATAAAAAGCTTGTACCAGCACCGATAAGATCCCGTACGTTTTACTTCCTGCGGTTTCACAAATACGTTGGGCAACTTCCTTTTGAAACATTCCGCTAAATTCAGGAATTTGGTCCCTCCATTCCAACATTTTGAAAACAATTTGCGTGGAAATATTATAGGGAAAATTGCCAGTGATCGCAAAATTTTGGTTTCCGAACAATTCATTCAAATCGCATTTCAAAAAATCAGCTTCCACAATCCGAAAATTATTTCCGCGGATAAGTCCGGGATATTCCAACGCGAAATGATCTTTTAAATAAACGACCGATTCACTATCCAAATCCATTACGGTGAGTCGAATATCATTTTTCAAAAGATATTTGGTCAGAACACCGGTGCCGGGACCAATTTCCAAAACTTCGGAATATGCTTTAAAAGATAAGGTCTTCCCGATTTTTTCGGCAATAGTTTCATCGGTAAGAAAATGTTGGCCCAACTGTTTTTTTGCCCGAACAGGAGATTTTTTGTTCTCCCGCTTGAAAGTTTCCTTTTTCCACGTTTTTTTTTTGAATTTACCCATTAATGTTCGCTTATAATTTCCAATTCAGTGCGAAATGCGACAAATTTCCCTTCAAAAGCTTTGGATTTTTCCCGAAGACGATTGGCATCTTCTTTGTAATATTTTTCGAGTTGTTGCTTGTTTTCCGTGAAATATTGCACAGAATAGGTGATCCCGCCCATTGCTTCTTCCACCAATACTTTTGTCATCAGTGCTTTTGAAAATTTTCCCGTGGAAAGCATTTCCGGGATATGTTCTTTCTTCATCCAATTCAACCACTGGTCATGGACATCTTCTTGAATATTGATCGTTACGTTGTAAATATACATTTGGATATAGGCTTTAGGCCATAAGCTATAGGCTATAAGCTTTATGCTATTTATTTCATTTCACTAAGTCGCTCTATTACACATAAACCGAAAATCCGCTCGGTTCATCACAGAATCAAATCACTCGACGGAATCTCCCCGCAATTCACGAAATCTTTTTCGTGCTTCCACAAAATAAATACTGTCTTCATAATTGAAGAGAATTTGCTCGTAGCATTCTTTCGCCTTTTCCGGTTGTTGCAACTTATTTTGGTACAATTCTGCCAAAGCAAAATAGGCATTATCGGCCAAAATTCCGTCTTTGTAAGTAGTAATTATTTCGTTATAAGCCTGAATTGCAAGGTCAAACTCTTCTTTTTCTTCCAATAGTTTAGCTTTTCTGAATAATGCTTCATCGCTGATTTTTTCCCCTTGATGTTTCGACAAAATTTGGTTCAACAAAGTGAGAGCTTGGTCGTTTTCACCTTGGAAGGCGAACAAATCTGCACGTGCGAATAATTTCAACGCGGTTTGTGTGGAATCTTCCAACGAATTTTCGCTGATAAGCAAATCCAGTTCCATGGCATCATTGGAAATAAGCTGGGAAGTGGAAGATTTCAGGACTTTCAGTTGCGTTTGAGCCCAATCGAAATCACCTTTATAATAACTGGTTTGTGCAACTTTATAGCGCGCTTCTTGAGCGAGCACATCATTTTTGACCAAATTTTGAACTTGACTGTAATAAATTAAGGCTTGGTTGAATTTTTCCTCCAAAACCAAAATATCTCCAAGTTTCAGTTTCACTTTTGCCAACTCGAACATGCCGAGATTGGTTTTCAGTAAATCTTTTAAAAGTGTTTCTGCTTCTTCCTTTCGATGCTGGTGAAACGCAAGAAAATTGGCTTCTTCCAATTGAAGAAACAGGGTTGTGGCGCCTTTTCCATATTGGGCGAACAAATCGCCAAATTCATTTTGAATTGCTTGATAATCTTTGGGTGAAGAATTTTCCACTTTCATGTTCATCAAAATCCCATAGGCTTTCAATTTTCCATCCAATCCCGCCTCACTCTCTACGAGGTAATTCAAAATTTCTTCCGCAATTTCGGTTTCCCCTTTTTCTTTGACAATGAGCGCCAAGTCGAAAATTCCATGCAAATCAGCTTCGCCGCGCATATAAATCGCCTTTTCCTGCAAAAATGCTTTTTTGTAATCTTTCTGCTGAATGAACAACCAGCTCAGCAACTGATTGTATAATACATTTGGTTTTTCCTGCAATTTCTTCAACAGCAATTTTCGAAAAATCCCGTTGGCTATATTTTCTGGATTTTCGGAAATATATTCACCAAAAACCCGGTTCAGGGTAAAAAATAAATTTGGGTTTTCCTCGATAATTTTCAGGTAGTTCACAAACATTTTTTCCAACTTGCCCTGTTCCCCATAAATCCGTGCCAGTTGAATACTAAAATTTGTATTCGGTTGCAAATCGTTCGCTATTTCATAAGTCTCCGCCGCTTGGTCAAGAAGGTTATATTTTTGAAAATTGCCTCCCACGGAATAAGCAAAAGATGGCTGTTGGGAGATTTTGGAAATCGCTTGTTCATAACGCTCTTTCGCGGCTGCAATATTTCCTTGAAGTTGAAAATTATAGCCTAATTCCACCAATAAATTCGGATAATTTGACGATTCCTTCACTTTTTCTGTAAGCGATTTTATGGCATCGTCATACCGGCCAAGTTCTTGATAGGAAGAAACCATTCCTTGAAAATAAGCCAAGTTCCGGGGATTTGCTTCATATAATTCTTGGTATAATTCCAGCGCTTTTTCATATTGGCCTTCTTCGAAATAATTTTTTGCCAAAGCCCCATTTTGAGAAAAACCCAAGCTTAAACCACCAAAAAAAAGTATTATAAAAAAGTAATATCGCATTCCGCTAAAGTAAGAAAATGCCATGTTAATGCACATTTTTTAGATATATTTTCCATACCTCTCAAAGAGAATCTTTCCGTTTTATTTTCCAAAACATTATAAATACCTTTAACCAGAAAAATTAGCGGCTTTGAAAGCATACCAAAAAGCAACCGAATTCGACCGGAATTCACCCACCGTAGTTACAATTGGCACCTTCGACGGCGTGCATATTGGGCATAGAAAAATTATCCGCCGATTGATTGAAATTGGAAGAAATGGAGGCTTGGAACCAACAATTTTGACTTTTTTCCCACATCCGCGCATGGTTTTGCAAAAAGATTCCGATATCAAACTCATCAATACCATTGAAGAACGCGTGATGATTTTGGAGAAAACCGGGATCAAAAATTTGATTGTTCATCCGTTTACCATGGAATTTTCACGACTCGGCGCTAAAGAGTTTGTCGAAAATATTTTGGTGGAAAAACTTCATGCAAAGAAAGTTGTGATCGGCTATGACCACCGTTTTGGAAGAAACCGGACCGCCGATATCAATGATTTGAAAAAATTTGGGACAGAATTCGATTTTGAAGTGGAAGAAATTCCGAAGCAAGATATAGAAGAAGTGGCGGTAAGTTCCACAAAAATCAGAAAGGCATTGAACGAGGGCAATATAAAAAAAGCAAATTCCTATCTGGGAAATCCGTTTATGTTGACCGGGGAAGTTGTGCATGGAAAAAGTTTGGGGAAAAGTCTCGGATTTCCAACGGCCAATTTATACATCGAAGAATCCTATAAACTCATTCCCAAAAACGGGGTTTATATTGTCCGTTGCAATATTGAGGGCAAAGATTTCTTCGGAATGACGAATATTGGTACAAATCCGACCATTTCCGATGAAAATAAACAAAGTATCGAAACCAATTTCATTGATTTGGAAATGGATTTATACGGCAGAAAATTGCAAGTCGATTTGTTAGAACGAATTCGGGACGAAGAAAAATTCGGATCTTATGAAGCACTTTCAAAAGCAATGGAAAACGACAAACGGATTTCGATGGATTATTTGAAGAAAAACCAGAAATAATATCAAAATAGTTTCATCTCAACATGCTGGAGAAATTCCTCTTTAAACAGATCGACAACAGTGCTTTGATCGTTTTCCGCATTTGTTTCGGGCTGCTGATAACCTTGGAGACGTGGGACGCGATTCTTATTGGATGGGTTCGTTGGGTTTTGGTGGAACCGCAATTCACTTTCAATTTTATTGGATTCGATTTTCTGCAACCGCTTCCCGGAAATGGAATGTATTTTTATTTCACACTCATGGGAATTTTCGGGATTTTTGTGATGCTCGGGTTCAAATATCGTTTCAGTATCATCGCTTTCACCCTGATGTGGACTTGCGTTTATTTAATGCAAAAAACTTCCTACAACAACCATTATTATTTGTTGATTCTCATTTCTATTTTTATGTGTTTTGCACCTGCAAACCGTTATTTTTCCATTGATGCACGACAAAACCCGGCAATACGGAAAATTGCCATGCCGCAATGGATTTCGTTATTTATTATCTCTCAACTCGTGATTGTTTATACGTTTGCTGCCTGTGCAAAACTCTATCCCGATTGGTTGAACGGAACCCTGCCCAAATTACTTTCAACCTGGAAATCAAATACTTGGTTTATCGGTGATATTTTTCTGCAAGAATGGGCACAAAATTTCCTGACCTATTTTGCCATTTTCTTCGACTTGCTGATCGTTCCTTTAATGCTTTGGAAAAGAACGCGCTTACCCGTGTTCATTCTGGCAATATTTTTTCATTTATTCAACAGTTTCGTTTTCCGAATAGGAATATTCCCGTATTTATCATTGGCATTTTTTCTCTTTTTCTTCCCAACCGAAGTTGTCCGGCGGCGTTTTCTTCCGAGAAAACCCTATTATTCCAAAGATGAAATTATCGTTCCCAATTACAAAAAAACCTTGATCCCTTTTTTGATCTTTTGGTTTTTGGTCCAAATTACGCTTCCGCTGCGACATTGGTTCATAAAAGATGCTGTTTTATGGACCGAAGAAGGCCACCGGCTGAGCTAGCGAATGATGCTGCGAAGCAAACATGGCCAAGTTCAGGTTCGAATTTTCAATAATGAAAAAGGAACGACGACAAATGTTCGTTTGAACGATTATCTAACCCCAGAACAAATTCGTGCCTTGAGCGACAAACCCGATATGCTTTGGCAATTTTGCCAACGATTAGCAACCGAATATACCGAAAAAGGTGAAAAAATTGCAATTTATGTGGATTGCAAAGTCAGCGTGAACGGAAGACCATTGCGAACTTTTATAGACCCGAATGTAAATATGGCCACCGCCAAATGGGATTATTTCTTTCATAACGAATGGATTTTGCCGTCGAAATTTGAAGAATAACCCGCAGGCTTTGTTATTTTTGCGATTGAATTTGCATAAATATAATTGCAATCTGCAAATTTGATAGAATGGAAATAAAATAAAAACGAGAATGCTACAAATCACAAATATCCGCACAAACAAAGAAGCCTATATCGCCGGCTTGAAAAAAAGAAATTTCGATGCGGAAAGCATTTTCGATGAAATCTTGGCTTTGGACGAAACCCGCCGCGCCACACAGACAGAACTCGATTTTATTTTATCTGAATCAAACAAGATTTCCAAAGAAATCGGAAATTTATTCAAAAGTGGTAAAGCGGGAGAAGCAAATTCCCTAAAAGCAAAAACCGCGGAATTTAAAGAAAATTCCAAAAAGTTGAGCGAAACTTTCAGTGAAGTTTCTGAAAAATTGCAGCAACTTTTATATACGATCCCAAATGTGCCGCACGACTCGGTGCCAGCAGGAAATTCAGAAGAAGACAACGAAGAAATTTTCCGTGAGGGCGAAATTCCCGTTTTGCATGGAAATGCACTTCCGCATTGGGAACTGGCAAAAAAGTACGAATTGATCGATTTTGAGCTAGGAAACAAAATTACCGGTGCCGGATTTCCTGTTTATAAAGGAAAAGGAGCTCGGTTACAACGCGCATTAATCGCCTATTTTTTGGACAAAAATATAGAAGCTGGATATCAGGAATACCAGGTGCCGCTGCTGGTTAACGAAGCTTCGGGCTACGGAACCGGGCAATTGCCGGACAAAGAAGGACAGATGTATCACGTGGGAGAAGATGATTTATATTTGATCCCAACTTCCGAAGTTCCGATAACGAATTTGTTCCGTGGAAATTTGCTGAACGAAAATCAACTGCCCATTTCCTGCACGGCCTACACGCCTTGTTTTCGGCGCGAAGCCGGATCGTATGGCGCACATGTTCGTGGCTTGAACCGCTTGCATCAATTTGATAAAGTGGAACTGGTGAATCTCGTGAAACCGGAAGAATCATACCGCACTTTGGAAAAAATGGTAGAACATGTAAAAGGAATTTTGCGCGAACTGGAATTGCCTTTCCGGATTTTGCGATTGTGTGGTGGCGATTTGGGTTTCACCTCAGCTTTGACATACGATTTTGAAGTTTTTTCCACCGCTCAAGATCGCTGGTTGGAGATTTCTTCGGTTTCCAATTTTGAAACATTTCAATCGAACCGAATGAAAATCCGATATAAAGATAAAACGAACAAGAAGGAATTGGTGCATACTTTGAATGGAAGTTCCTTAGCTTTGCCACGGGTTTTAGCGGGAATTTTGGAGAATTACCAAACGAAAAATGGCATTGAGATTCCCAAAATCCTTCGGCCCTATAGCGGTTTTGATAGCATATAAATTTAGTGTGGGAGGATGAACCTGAATTCCGAATTTTAAATCTTGATTTTTAAATTAAAAGTCCCAAAATGATCAAATGGATTGGTGCTATTATTGGTTTTTTTTATGCTCGTTTTCCTGGTGCGATCATGGGATTTATTCTCGGAAATATTATCGATTATTTTTTCCGGGGGAACAGGGCTTCTCAAACACAATTTAAATCGGTTTTTCAGAATGCACAACGGGTTTCACCGGGCGATTTTGAACTGAACCTGCTTTCATTAGCTTCCTTGGTTATTAAAGCCGATGGAAAGGTGAACGAACGGGAAATGGAATATGTCCGTAATTATTTCGTGCAAGCATATGGCAAGGAACGGGCAAACGCCACCTTTCGAACTTTTAACGAAGTAATAAAAAACCGGGAAGTTTCGCCACAACGAATTTGCCTCTATTTGCAACAACGCACAAGATATGAGGTCCGGTTACAAATTCTCCATTTCTTATTCGCCATTGCCCAAGCTGACGGCCATGTTTCGGAAGCAGAAGTTGCAAAATTATCGGAAATCGCGGGTTTTTTACGCTTGGGAAGACAAGATTTTGAAAGCATCAAAGCCATGTTTTTCAAATCGCCCGACACGGCCTATAAAATTTTGGAAATCGAACGCAGCGCAACCGACGACGAGGTGAAAAAAGCCTATCGGACCATGGCCAAAAAATACCATCCCGACAAACTGCAGCAGATGGATGAAGCCCACCAAAAAGGCGCACAGGAAAAATTTACCCGAGTCCAGGAGGCCTACGAACAAATTCAAAAGGAACGAGGAATCTAATTTTCCCTAATTCATTTTTATGATTTTTTCCCTTCTTATTCCATTTCGCAATAACTCATTCCATCTTTTTACCCGAATTTAGGCGAAACTAAAAATTTGTTTTTGTGAACATTAATTTATATGTTCGCATTCTTAATCCTATTTTCATGACCACCTTATCAGAAGAAAATTATCTCAAGGCTATTTTCCACTTGGAGCGAAAATCAAAAGATGGCGTAAACACGAATGCCTTAGCGGAAAAAATGGAAACAAAACCTTCCTCCGTAACGGATATGTTGAAAAAATTGGCTGAAAAAAAATTAGTGGATTATAAAAAATACCAAGGTGCAAAACTCAGTAAAAAAGGTAGAATAACAGCCGTTGAAATCATTCGAAAACACCGTCTTTGGGAGGTTTTTTTAGTGGAAAAACTAGATTTCGCATGGGATGAAGTCCACGATATCGCCGAACAGCTGGAGCACGTTCGATCACGGAAACTCACTGCCGAACTCGACCGTTTTTTGAATTATCCAAAACGCGATCCACACGGTGATCCTATTCCCGATGCAGATGGAAATTTCGATTTGAACAACCGTATTCTCCTGTCAGAATTGGAAGAAGGTGACACGGGAACATTTGCAGGTGTAAAAGATTCTTCTTCCGAATTTCTAAAATACCTGGACAAACAAAATATAACGTTGGAAAAAGAAATTCACATCTTGGAAAAGGAAAGTTTCGATCATTCCATAAAAATAAAAATCGATGGGAAAACAAAACATATCTCGGGACTTGCGGCCAATAATCTTTACATCAAAATAAGTTGATTATGTTGGAATCGATCACCAATTATTTGGAGACCATAAATCCAGTTTTAGCCGCATTTTTAGCCACACTTTTCACATGGGGCGTTACGGCATTTGGAGCTTCCTTCGTTTTTTTCTTCAAAAATTTGAGCCGTGCTTTTTTTGACGGTATGTTGGGATTCACCGGCGGGGTAATGATCGCAGCGAGTTTTTGGAGCTTACTGGCGCCCGCTATCGAAATGAGCCCGGGAAGCAATTTCGAAAAGGTGGTTCCGTCCATCATCGGCTTTGCACTTGGCGCATTGTTTATTTTTTCCTTGGACAAAATTCTGCCGCATTTACATATCAATTTCAAAGAGAGCGAAAAGGAAGGTATCAAAACCCCTTGGCACAAATCCATTTTGCTCACCTTGGCGATCACAATGCACAATATTCCCGAAGGTTTGGCGATTGGCGTTTTGTTTGGGGGAGTTGCGGCAGGCTTTGATGGTGCGACTATTGGAGGTGCGGTTGCCTTGACAATTGGCATTGGATTGCAGAATTTTCCGGAAGGAATTGCGGTGGCCATGCCCTTGCGCCGACAAGGTTTAAGCCAATGGAAGAGTTTTAATTATGGTCAGCTTTCGGCTATTGTGGAACCGGTGGCAGCAGTTTTGGGAGCCTGGGCCGTATTCACCTTTCAACCCATTTTGCCTTATGCTTTGGCTTTTGCGGCGGGCGCGATGATTTTTGTGGTTGTGGAAGAAGTGGTTCCCGAATCGCAACGTGCAAATTTTACCGATATTTCCACTCTGGGTTTTATCGGCGGATTTATTATTATGATGGCCTTGGACGTTGGTCTCGGATAAGAGCAGTTTCAGCAAAATGTTTTTATTTTCTTAAAGTGACGGATAAATACACTATTTTCATTAAATTTCACCTATGAAATTAGATGTTTCATTTTTCCTATTAAAACTTCTGAACTGAAAACTTATGAAATATTTGATTTTTTTCTGTATTTTTTTTGGAACAATCAACTTTTATGCACAAAATACCCAAACCGAAAAAGTGCATTCCCCAAAAATTATTTGTCCCGTAAAATTGGGGGAGATTGCTGGGTTCGAAAACCGTTCCGTAAAGTTTGTGAAAGTGATTTCAGATTCAAGATGTCCCATTGGAGTTACTTGCGTTTGGGCCGGGGAAGCGAAGGTTTTGGTAGAAATTTATGAAGACAAGGAACTCACGGAAACCAGGGAAATAACCATTTCCCCGAACTACAAAATTATTCCGTTGTTCTCCTTAAAAAGCAATTCGGTGAGTATTGATGGTCTTGATCCATATCCGAATTCAAACTCCCCAGAAGCCAATAAAAAATATATTTTGAATTTAATTCTCACGGAATAAAGTTCGGGAATAAACGGATTTTAACTGGAATAGACCCGAGATAAATATCCATCAATTATACTTTATTTTCCGCAAAACCCTCATTGTTTCTTTGTAACGTAAATAAACTTCGGAAGAATGATTTTTTAAAAGTGGCTTGGCAATTTCCAATCTAGAAATGGCCGAATCGAATCCGTTCAAATAACACAATAAATAAGTGGCCGGAAGTCGCAGCAAATCTTGTTCTTCAGTTATATTCAACGCCATTTTCTTTTCAAGTTTCAACAAAATCGCCTCATTGCTATTATAAATATGATATAAAGTTTCCTTTCGAAATTGCGGCGGTTCGAAAACCATGCGATTCCCAATTTCGTAATGCATGTTGTTTTTGAAATGAATCGTAACTTCTTCCAACGGATAATATTTATAGCTTTCGTACAATCCCAAATGCACAAACTCCAAAATTTTGAAATGGTCTTCATCATAATTTATGCTCACTTCATCCAAATCGGAAAAAAACAATTTCACTTGTTCGTTTATCAGTTCGATGTTCACCCTGGAGTAATATGTTTCACCTTGCGCCAGTTTTTTCTTTCCCGCCCAACAAACCACAAAATATTCCTTGAAGACCTTGTATTGTGGATCAAAATCGGCACTTTTTTCCATAAAATCAAAAACACCTTTCAAGGTAAGTTCCACATTGTTTTGAGAATGTTTTTCAATGGAAGAAACTTGTTCGGAATTAAGATCCTTTAGTTCAATATCATCCCGAATGTTCAGGATCGGCATACTGATGCTTCCTTCCCTGAAAAAAACCGAGCCGCCATAATACTTCCAAATATTGCGTCGTAAAGAACAAATTTTTCCGTCATTTGGACCAACAATCACCAATCCAACCACCTTATTATCCGTTAAATGCGGAAAAAGAATATTTTCATATCTCACTTGCGGTAGATTTGTCAAATAGGAATTGATGAGATTTTGGATTTTACTGTCATCAAAAAAATCGACACCTACAATACTGTTGTCGGTATCGCGAACCCCAACCACGAGATAACTGTTGTTCTTCGGATTGCTGTTCGCCAAGGCACAAATATGTTTTAAAAATTTTGCCTTTCCCTCTCTGTTCCCAAGATTCAGTTTCAATTTTTTGTCATAAAAGCTGTTCTCATCGCTGTGCGCTAGTAAGTTTTTGATAAGAAGTCGTTTGTTGATCATAATTAACTGAATTCAAAACTAAAAATAAGCGATTTACTTAAGGAACGGTAAAAGACCACATCTAAAATTTCGAAAGAGGCTGAAATTCGAAAGAGTGAAATTCGATAAATTTTCACCATAAAGCAATTAATATTGTATAAAACTCCTTTTTTTAGTCGGTTGTTCGATCTTTATAATACTTTTTTCAAAATTCCCGAAAGGAAGGGACAAAAGACGTCCTTCCAATTTTAGATTTAACCAATCATTAACAGCATTTGCCATACTTTTTTTTCAATTTGCAACGTTTTTTGGCTAACCAATTGCAAAACAATAAATTTTTGGTAAACTCAGACGAATATGGAAGAGAATAGTACCGCAATGGATATTGCCGGATTAAATGAAAGAATTGAAAAGGAAAGCGCTTTTGTGGATATTTTGTCGCACGAAATGCAGAAAGTTATCGTGGGTCAAAAACGAATGGTCGAACGACTTTTAATTGGATTATTGGGAAAAGGACATATTTTATTGGAAGGAGTTCCGGGCCTGGCAAAAACCTTGGCCATTAGCACCCTTTCAAAAGCAGTTCGCGGACATTTCAGCCGAATTCAATTCACCCCGGATTTATTGCCCGCTGATGTGGTGGGAACCATGATCTACAATATGAAGGTCAACGATTTTAGCATTCGAAAAGGGCCGATTTTTGCAAATTTTGTGCTCGCCGATGAAATCAATCGTGCGCCTGCAAAAGTTCAATCCGCTTTATTGGAAGCGATGCAGGAAAAGCAAGTGACCATTGGCGCTGAAACTTTTATTTTGGAACAACCCTTTCTGGTGATGGCCACGCAAAATCCCGTGGAACAAGAAGGAACTTATCCGCTTCCAGAGGCGCAAGTTGACCGTTTTATGTTGAAAACTGTTATCGATTACCCGACAATGGAAGACGAACGAAGCATCGTTCGCGCCAATCTGAAAGATGGTTTCCAAACTATCAATCAGGTGGTGACCTTGGAACAAATCAAACGCGCACAAGATGCTGCCCGCGAAGTTTATATGGACGAAAAAATCGAAAAATACATTCTCGATATTGTCTTTGCCACCCGCTATCCGGAACGTTATAATCTAAAGGACTTAAAACCAATGATCAGTTTTGGAGCCTCGCCGCGCGGAAGCATCAACTTGGCGACGGCATCAAAATGTTATGCGTTCATTAGACGCCGTGGTTATGTGGTGCCAGAAGATGTTCGCGCTGTTGTTCTGGATGTCCTGCGCCATCGAATTGGGATCACCTATGAAGCAGAAGCCGAAAACATTACTTCAGACGATCTGATCAACAAAATCGTGAACGAAATTGAAGTGCCTTAAAAAATTCTGAATTCTGAATTCTGAATTTTCAAAATGGAAACGAAAGACCTACTTAAAAAAGTTCGGAAGATCGAAATCAAAACCCGACGTTTGAGCGATCATATCTTCGGTGGCGAATATCATTCTACGTTCAAAGGAAGAGGAATGACTTTCAGCGAAGTGCGCCAATATCAATATGGCGACGATGTTCGCAATATCGATTGGAATGTTACCGCTCGTTATAACGAACCATTTGTAAAGATTTTTGAAGAAGAACGCGAACTAACAATGATGTTGCTCGTGGATGTTTCAGGATCGGAACTTTTTGGAACTTCACAAAACTTCAAAAAGGACATTATCACGGAAATTTCGGCCACGTTGGCATTTTCGGCCACAAAAAACAACGACAAAATAGGACTGATTTTATTCAGTGATAAAATCGAATTATATATTCCACCCAAAAAAGGAAGTTCGCACGTATTGCGAATTATTCGCGAATTGATTGAATTTCGCCCAACGAGCAGAAAAACAAATTTGGCAGAAGCATTGAAATTTTTAACCAATGTGATGAAGAAGAAGGCCATTGTTTTTATTTTGTCCGATTTTATGGATACTGACTATGAACGAACGATGAAAATAGTGGGAAATAAACATGACGTAACCGGGATTCGGATTTATGACCAACGAGAAAAGGAAATCCCAAATTTGGGGATGGTCCAAATGCAGGATGCGGAAACCAACGAATTTATTATGGTGAACACCGGCTCCCAATCTGTACGCCAAAATTATACAAAGTATTATAAGGAACGAATCGACTATTTCCAAGAAACATTCAAACGAAGCGGTTCTGGAACGTTAAACACACGTGTAGATGAAAATTATGTGAAAAAATTGTTGGGATATTTTAAGAGAAGGGCTTGAGAAAAAGATGAAAGTTTTGAGTTAGGAGTTATGAGTAGGAAAATATATATTGATATTAAATCTTCACTTGGCAAGGCATATAGTTTAAAGCTTATGGCTTATGTCTTTTTCACGTATTTTTTCCTTTTTTCAACCAACGCTCTATCGCAAGAAATAAACGCTACCATTGATACTTCTTCCATAAAAATAGGGGAACAAATCAATTATCGTATTTCTGTGCAAGCCGATTCCACGGACTTGGTTGTTTTTCCCCCGAGCGATCGGGGACAAACTTTTTTGCCCATGGAAATGGTGGAAGCCCTTCCCATTGATACTTCTGGCACGGCATCATTGCAACGCTTGTTGAAAAAATATGCGTTAACAAAATTCGATTCTGGAGCCTACACAATTCCCGCTCAAAAAATAATTATTAATGGAAAAACCTTCACCACCGATTCATTTCAAGTGAACGTCAATACCGTGATGGTGGATACCACAAAACAAGGATTATATTCCATTAAACCTCCGCTCGAAATTCCACACGATCGTGAATTCCCCGCGTGGATTTGGTGGACATTGGGTGGAATTCTTGTTCTTATGGGAATTGGCTGGTTACTTTTCCGAAGAAAAAAGAAAAAGGAAGAAGCGAAGCGAAACATTCCACCTTTTGAAAAGGCCATGCTCGCTTTGAAAGGATTGGACGATGGAAAACTTTTGGAGGAACATGAAATAAAAACCTATTATTCCATCCTCACTGATGCGGCCCGTCGTTATTTGGATGAACAAGTAGATGAACGCGCCATGGAAAGTACTTCCGAAGAACTGATTATGCGTTTGCAACTCAAGAAAGATGCGGGAAAACTCAACATCGATCAAAAAATTATTGATGACTTCGAACACATATTGCAGCGCGCTGATTTGGCGAAGTTTGCTCGTTCCAAACCGGAAATTTATACTGCGAGAGAAGATCGCTCAAACATAGAAAAAATCATTACCGATACGAAACAGGGAATTCCAGAACCCACTGAAGAAGAACTTCAACGAGATGAAGTCTATCGCCAAAAATTATTGGAAAAACAGCAACGGAAACGCCGGTTAACCTGGGTTATTTCCAGCTTGGCAGTAGTCATTGCGGCCATTGCAATTTTTATGATTGTGAAAGGACCATCGTCTTTGACGGATTTGGTTTGGGAAAATTCCACCAAGACAATGTTGAACGGCGAATGGATTACCAGCGAATATGGAAATCCAGCCATTACGATCACCACCCCAGATGTTTTGGTGAGGCAAGCAGATTCCGTTCGAAAAAATGGTTCAAAAATAATTCCGGATGAAACTTTTTCCAGCGGAAATATGTTGGATGATTTATATATTCAAATGAGTTTTTTCAAAGGCAAACAACAGAATAATCCAGATAAAAAACACACCGAAAATACGTTTGCGATCCTAGAAGCAAAAGGGGCGAAAAATATCATTACGAAACAAGAAACCTTCACCACCGCCGCTGGGATTAAAGGAGAAAAGACAACCGGAAGTTTTTCGATAGCGGAAGGATCTGATAAACCAAAAACCAAAAAATATGTACTGTTGAGTTTTGGTCAAGGCGGCGGAACCCAAGAAATTTTGCTCATTGCCAATAAAAACGATGAATACGCCGACAAAATTATTTCGCGTGTTGAATATTCCGTGGAACTTAATAAATCTGGCCGATGATGTTCGAAAATTTCACATTTGAAAACCCACAATGGTTTTGGCTATTTTTATTACTGCCACTAGCGATCGCTTGGTATGTTTGGAAACGAAACAAGCAAACTGCTTCCATAAAAATGTCAAGCATTCAAGGCTTCAAAATACAACAAAGCCTTTTGCCAAAAATGCGGCATGTCCTTTTCGCTTTTCGCATTATTGCTTTGGCATTATTGATTACAGCTATGGCGCGACCACGAACCGTAGATATGTCCACGCACGTTAAAACCACAAGAGGAATTGATATAATAATTGCGTTGGACGTTTCGGCAAGTATGTTGGCCCGTGATTTGGAACCCAACCGCTTGGAAGCCGTTAAGAATGTGGCATCTGATTTCATACAACATCGGCCCAACGATCGCATTGGTTTGGTGGTTTATGCAGGGGAAAGTTATACGAAAACACCATTGACTTCCGATAAAACCCTTGTTCTGAATTCCTTGCACGACTTGGAATACAGCGGAATTTTGCAAGGAGGAACGGCAATTGGAATGGGATTGGCAACTTCAGTAAATAATCTTAAAAACAGCACTGCCGAAAGTAAAGTGGCGATTTTATTGACAGATGGGATGAACAACGCCGGATTTATAGACCCAAAAATTGCCACGGAACTCGCCGTCGAATTTGGAATAAAAGTTTATACCATTGGCGTCGGCAGTAACGGGATGGCACTTTCCCCGGTAGCTTTATTGCCCAATGGACAATTTCAATATGGCAGAACAAAAGTGGAGATGGACGAAGCATTAATGAAAGAAATTGCCCAATCAACCGGAGGAAAATATTTCCGTGCAACTGACAACGAAAAATTGAAATCCATTTATAAGGAAATAAATAAATTGGAGAAAACAAAAATAGAAGAAACCAAATATTACAATTACGATGAAAAATTTAGGTCACTGGTATTATTGGCCGGAATTTTTCTGTTGGTGGAAATTACGTTTAGATTAACGCTTTTTAGAAGTTTTGTTTAGAAGAGATGTGAAGTGAGACGAGTAGTGAGTGAAAATTTCCTGCAAGGTTTTCCTAAACCTTCTAGGTATCTTAAAACTCCATTCAAAATTAATTTGATCGGAAAAATTTAGAACAGGACCAAGAAAAATTATGACGCATGCTAATTTTTGAAGAGAAAACATATTTTTGGTTATTGATCGCCATTCCTGTGGTGCTCGTGCTTTTTCTGCTGATGTTGTTCTGGAGAAAACGTGCACAAAAGAAATTCGCAGATGCCGACCTACTCAAAAAATTAAGCCCCGATAAATCCACCTTCAAAGCTATATTGAAAATTTTATTGTTTTTACTGGCGTTGGCTTGCTTCGTTTTAGCGCTTGTAAACCCCAAAATTGGAACAGAATTGGAAACCATTAAACGAAAAGGTGTGGATATCGTTTTCGCCATCGACGTTTCGAAAAGTATGTTGGCCGAAGATATTGCCCCAAACCGTTTGGAAAAAGGAAAGCGATTGGTGACCGAAATCATCAACGGTTTGGGTGGAGATCGGGTCGGGATCATCGGTTATGCCGGAAGTGCCTTTCCACAAGTTCCCATTACCACAGATTACGGAACGGCCAAAATGTTTTTGCAAAGCATGAATACCGATATGGTTTCCAGTCAAGGAACGGCGATAAAACAAGCCATTAAACTCGCCATGACCTATTACAATGACGAAAGCCGCACCAACCGGTTGCTCTTTATTCTTAGCGATGGCGAAGATCACGAAGGTGGAGTTGAAGAAATCACAAGCGAAGCATCAAAAAATGGTATTCGCATATTCACAATAGGTTTAGGAACACAAAAGGGCGGACCCATTCCGATTAAAAGCAATGGATATACCATGACGTATTTGAAAAATAAAGAAGGAGAAACCGTAATCACCAAATTGGTTCCAGGAACCTTGAAAGAAATTGCGGCAAAAGCCAATGGCGAATATCTGGAAGGAGCGGTAACTTCCGAAGTGACCAACGAGGTAGAAAAAATCCTTCAAAATGTGGAAAAAACAGAATTCGAGAGCAAGCAATACGCCAGTTACAAAGACCAATTTCAATGGTTTATCGGATTTGGTATTTTGTTCCTTCTTTTGGAATTGTTTTTGTTGGAACGTAAAACAGCGTGGGTAAAAAAATTGGATTTATTTGATGAACGATAAATGATGAATGAGAGTGAATGTAATTTAAAATGAACAGGAAAAATGAAAGTTGAAACTATAAAACTAAAAATAAGATCAAAAAACCCACTATTTCTTGTGGGGGTTTTCTTGCTTTTTTCCTTCGGAATTCTTTCTGCCCAGGAGAAGGATTCAAAAAAAATTGACAAAAAAGTCAACCAATATATGCAAAAGGCCGAAAAAGCATTGGCCGAAAACAACTTCCCTATTGCAGAAGCAAATTATCGAAAAGCCGCGGCATTGGACACAGCCAACGCAACCCCACTTTATAATATGGGCACTTTATATTACACAAAAAACAAAAATACCGAAGCTGCCACCAGATTATCGCGAGCAGGAAAAACTTCAGAAAACAAAACCATAAAACACCGCGCTTTTCATAATGAAGGAAATTCCTTTATGAAGGAAAAGAATTATAAAGCCGCTGTGGAAGCCTATAAAAATGCTCTTCGTAACGACCCGAAGGACGATGAAACCCGATATAATTTGGCTTTGGCAAAAAAAATGTTGGAAAAGGAAGAAAAACAAAAGAAAGACAATCCGAAAAAGGACGATAAGAAAAACGATTCGGAAGGAAAAGAAAAGAAAAAGGACAACGAAAAGAAAAAAGACAACAAGGATCAAAACAAAGATGATTCGGGAGAAAAGAAAAAAGACAAAAAGGAAGAGCCAAAAGATCAGAAGCAAAACGATAAAGAAGATCAAGGCAAAAAGGGAGACAAACCCAAAGAAGAACAGCCGCAAAAGCCAAAACCAGCGCCCGGGCAAATGTCGCAACAACAAATTAAAAACCTGCTGGAGGCCATGAAGAATCAAGAACAGGAAGTCCAAGAAAAAATCAACGCTAAAAAATCAAAAGGCGTAAAAATAAATACCAAAAAAGATTGGTGATGAATCGTCTGAAATCTATCCTATTTCCCTTGTTTTTCTGCTTTGCAAGCCTGGCCTATTCGCAAGTGAGTTTTACGGCAGATGCGAGCAAAACAAAATTGGGCGTCAATGAACGTTTGCGCATGGATTTTACCATGAACCAAGACGGTGATAATTTTGATCCGCCACCTTTTACCGGTTTTACGGTGGTCGCAGGACCAAATCAATCCATCAGCAATACGTGGATCAATGGAAGAAGTTCCTATAAAAAAACCTATAGCTACTATTTACAACCAAACCAAACCGGGAAATTCAACATCGGACAAGCCGAAATAACAATTAACGGAAAAGTTTATAAAACGACACCCATCAACATTATGATTTCCGCCGCCGTGGTGTCTCCCAATTCGGGAAACAATGCGGAAAGTATTGCATCGGAACATATTCACCTTGTAGCGGAAATTTCAAATTCCAATCCCTTTCTGAACGAAGGAATCACAGTGGTTTATAAACTCTATGTGAGCCAACAAATTAGCGTGAGCAATTGGCGTCCAATCGACAATCCGATTTATGCCGATTTCTGGAGCCAAAATATCGATATTAATCGGTTGGAACCCAAGCAAGGAACCTTTCAAGGCGAACCTTACCGGTATGTTATTTTGAGAAAAACAGTATTATATCCGCAAAAAACGGGAAAATTAAAAATGGAACCGCTGCGGCTGTCCATCACGGTAGATGTGCCTACAGACCGGTTCGATATTTTCGGCCGAAGACAATATGAACGTCTCGACAAAACCATTGCTGCCGGCGCACAAACCATTTCAGTAAAACCGCTGCCTCAAGAAAACAAACCCGCCAGCTTTACGGGGGCCGTCGGTGAATTCAACTTCAAAGTTTCTGCGTCAAAAAAATCATTGAAAGCTTCTGAATCCTTCATAATAAACGCAGAAGTTTCCGGAAAGGGAAACCTAAAGCTTTTTGATTTGCCAAAATTGACCGTTCCGAGCGCGTTGGAATTATATGATCCGGAACATTCAGAAGACGTTAGCACCAACCTCAATGGAATGTACGGTGACATCACCGATTCCTATACCATAGTCCCCCGAGCAAAAGGAAAATATCCAATTCCATCCTTGGAATTTTCTTATTTCGATCCGAAAACAGAAACCTATAAAACCCTGAAATCAGAGGAAATGCTGATCATTGTCCAAGGCGGACCGAAAATTCCTTTGGGAGCGGAAAATTCCCTCTCAAGAGGTTCGAACAAACAGCCTATTGTAGCTTCCAATCAATTCCGATATATCAAATTGGATGGAGATTTAAAACCACTGACAGAAAAGAAATTTTTCGGAAGTGAATTATTCTGGATTTTGCTCCTTGGCCCATTATTGCTCATTCATTTGGTGATTTTCTTCGGAAAAAAATATCGTCAAAAAGCAAATGATACCACCGGAATCAAAGTCAAAAAAGCAGACAGGCTTGCCCGAAAATATCTTTCCGAAGCCAAGAAAAACCTGGACGACAAACAAGCTTTTTATGATGCATTGGAACTTGCCCTGCATAATTATTTGAAAGCAAAATTGCACATTCAGACTTCGGAAATGAGCAAAGGGAACATTAAAGATTTGCTGGCGGCACGTGGCGTTCAAGAGGAAACGAACCAGAAGTTTATTGCTTTGCTCGAAAACTGCGAATATGCACGCTATGCGCCAAGTTCAAAAGTAGAAATTCGTAAAGAATATAAAAAGGCCGCCACAATAATTTCGCAATTGGACAAACAGATTTCAAAATGAAAAATCTACTTTATATCATTCTATTTTCTTGCGGAAGCCTTTTCGCCCAAGCCCCAAATTTGTTCGATCAAGCCACTAAAGATTATTCTTCCGGAGACTATCAGGCTGCAATTCAGAAATACGAAAAAATCCTTGGGAACGGGAAAACTTCCGGTGCTTTATATTATAACTTGGCGAACGCACATTACAAATTAAACCATATTGCCCCGAGTATTTATTACTACGAAAAGGCGCTTCAGCTGCAACCGAACGATGAAGATGTTCTGAACAATTTGGCATTTGCCAAAAAAATGACGATCGATGCGATTAACGAAGTTCCAAAAACCGGGTTTTCGGAATGGATGAACCAACTGATTTCCATTTTCAAAACCGATGTTTGGGCTTGGATGGCGGTGGTTCTTTCAATACTTTGCGCGACCTTTATTCTGGGATATTATTTTGCACGTTCATCTAACAGAAAACGCCTGCTTTTCGGATTGGGAATGGTGTTTCTTGTACTGGGAATTATTTCGGTGGTTTTTGCCAATATTCGACATGACCTCAAGCAAAATGTGCAATATGCAATTGTCTTTTCTGAGGAAGCGCCGGTAAATTCTGAACCAGATTCCAGGGGTGATCAGGTATTTTTACTGCATGAAGGAACAAAAGTTCGGATAAAAGAAGCATTTGGCGATTGGTTTGAAATTAAGCTTTCCGATGGAAAAGAAGGTTGGATTGGAAAAAGCGATGTCAAGAAATTATGATTGAAGTTAATAGGAGAATGAAGGAAATAAGAACGATTTTTTACCTTTAATAGGGACTAATTTGAATTCATTTCATTTCAAAACAATTTATCGCTCATTCGCAGTGCCAGATCTTCAATATTCTTGTGTCTTGCAATACTTTGCAGCCAATCATCGGGAATGCTTTCAAACCCATATAGTAATCCTGCAAGTCCTCCGGTAACAGCTGCCGTTGTGTCTGTGTCGTTTCCTAAATTTACTGCTTTCAGTACCGCTTCTTTGTAGCTTTTGGTGGTGAGCAAACACCAAATACTTGCTTCCAACGTGTAAATCACATATCCTTCACTTTTGATTTCGTTTTCCGGAAGTCCAAAAATATTCCCTTTGAGCAATCGGCCAAACAACGATAGTTCATTTGGATTTATGGAAAGCTCCGTTAAAAACGACGTTATTTGCATTTGCAAATTTTTATAGACTTGGAATTTATCTTTTTTTTCCAAAATTTGCTTGGCAAATTCAAGGTAATAGAAACAAGCGATCACCGTACGGATATGTCCGTGCGTAATAGAAGAAACCTGTTTGGTGATTAGAAAGCGTTCGTTTTCCGGTTTATCTTTTATATAGAAAAGCAAAGGCAATATCCGCATCAAGGAGCCGTTCCCGTTTGACGATTCGTCAAAATTTCCGGCCAAATCGGGTTGTTTTCCACTGGCGAGACGTTCAATGGCTTGCCTTGTGGCAATTCCTATGTCAAAAACCTCACCTCTTGCGGTCCAATAATTTTCATGCCACCAGTTTACAAAATTATCCGCAACAATCTGTAAATCAAATTTTTTTGTAAGGGCTTCTGCCAAACATAAAGTAAGGGAACTATCGTCGGACCAGGTGCCTTTTGGAAGGTCATAGGTTCCGTATCCGCACATATCCGCTACGGGGTTTTTGGCTATCTTTTCTCTACTGATAAACTCAACCGGAACCCCTAAAGCATCTCCGACCACTACGCCAAAAAGCGCGGATTTTATTTGTTCAAAGGCTGGAATCTTTTTTGGTTTTTTGGTTTTTGAGAAAAAGTACTGCAGCTTCATTCCATTTAAAGATTAAATTTTCGCACATAATTTTTGAATTCCTCGGTATGTTCAAAACCGGGAATAGTTTGATATTTCTCATAAATTTCTTTCTCTCCATTGTTCCATCGAAATTCAGCTTCTTCGTTTAGCTTTTTTAAAATATCATCCTTTAATATGAACCCGCCGTTGCTGTTTGGGACATAGAATTCTTTATCAAAATGTGCCGTTCCTGCAAAAAATTCTTCAACGCTAACTAATTTTTGGTTTTTCATGATTTTTGGGCTTTTGTGTTGTTAAAATGTGTTTTCTAAATTATCGATTTTTTCCTAATCTTCCTATTAACCAATTTAATGTTTGTTTGTCCAATTTACTTTTGTATGTCAATGCACTCGTAAATAAAAAATTTTTTTCATATAAAAAATCTTCACTTTCGCTGACTATACTTTCGTTGTGTAGTGTTTTTACTGTATGAACTCCGAAATTCTCGTCAAACTCAAAATTTAAGCCCAACCACACATCCATTTTTTATTGGACTCAAATTTATTTATTCCGAAAAAATCCGAAGCACGACTATTGCAAACCACTATAATCTCTGGATTGATATATTGAATTATTTTATATGTTAACCTCAATTGGGCTACAATAAACTGAGGGTCATTTTTTAAAAAATCAAATATTTTATTTTGATTAGTTTCTCTAAACTGGAACAAATCTATATACGACCAATCATTTTCATAAGTTGTATTATCAATTAGTTCTGTGGATTTCTTATAATGAGAAGGATAATCCCGGATCGCATTTTCAATATGGTACGAATATGATTCCTTTATGGCGTTTATTGGAAAAGAAGGGTTTATGCCTATAAAAAGAAGTTTCCTTTTTTTTAATTTGGACCAGACAAAACCTCTTTCTATAATTTCTTGGATTTGAATGTTGTTGGATTTGTATTTGAAAATCGAACTAAGTTCTTCAAATATTAATTCATCTTTTAGGTTTTCCATATTCTTAGATTTCTTTTCTTGTTTAATCTTCTACAAAAAAACAGCATAAACACGTCAATCCATGTAGTTATAAATAATTTTCAATATTTTTTGGCAGACAAACCTAATTTAAAAGAATCACTTGTTGAAGCTGAAAGAAAGCTTTTTTATTTTTCTGTCCTACGGATCGGCATCGTCCATCTTGTCCTTGACAAAAATTTTAAAAAATATCAACTTTAGAGCATATAGGATTATTGAAAAAAATAATCATCATTGATTAATATGTATTTATCTATTTTTTCATTCACTTATTCACTTATTCACTTATTCACTTATTCACTTATTCACTTATTCACTTATTCACTTATTCACTTATTCAC
>JBDNFD010000167.1:0-7255 GCA_041689995.1 Flavobacteriaceae bacterium
CCCTATAGCTTTCCATCCCAGAATGTTTTGAAAATGATTTTTAAATCGCGGGTGAAGGAATAATTGTGTAGATATTTGAGATTGAGGCGCACTTTTTCGGGCCAGAGAATTTCGCGGTTATAGGTTTCAGGGTCTTTTTGAAATGAGAATGGATTCCCTAAGTTCTTCTTTGGTGACATTATAATATTCACAGAATTCATTAAAGGTTATAGGTTGGTGTCTTTTCTTTTTGAAATGTCTTTTCATTTCTGCTATCATTTTATAAGACATGCGCTCCCTCTTCCCAAAAAAGTCTTGGACATCGCTTGCTCTTATTACTTGTCTTGATAACTCTGACATTTCCAATTGTTTATACCACAAAGATAAATTGAGGTTCTGGTTATGCCAAAAGAATATTTTAGAGTTTACTGCGGAAATATATGAGTTTACTGCGGTTTTTTGGAAAATGGGGGAATTGGTGGATTGGTGAGTATGTAGATTTCGAAATCGGTGAATTGAGGAACTGGTGAATTGGGGAATCGGTTAATTGATGAAGCGTGGAAAGGGTGAATTTTCTTAAGAGAGAAAGAGTAAAAAAGGAAACGAGGAAATTAGTAGTGTTCAGTGGCTTTTGGCTGTTGGCTGTTGGCTTTTGGCTATTGGCTGTAAGCTGTAAGCTTTAGGCTGTAAGCAGCTGTAGGCTTTGGCTTTAGACCACTTTTTTGATTTCTGATTGATTATTTGGGGAATTGAGGAATTTGTAGTTCTGGATTTAGGATTCTTGTTGATAGATTAATTTTTTGGCTGTTTTATAGAGTAGTTCACGTTCGGGGTTAGAGGTGCTTTGGTGGGTACGGGTTGCTACCGAGAGTCGGAAATCGTATTTCTGTTTATTGAACCATTCTCGAAAAGGGGCATCACGCACCACAATGAGAGGTGGATTTTCATATTCGGACATTTTGCGGTAGAGAAAACTTAATGAGGTATGGGATTTTAGCTCCATGGCCAATTCATGGAAAAGTTGATATGCTTGGAAGTCCTTGAAGATATATTTAGGGTAATCGATTTCGTCAAGTTGCTTTTCCTTTCTTTCATTTACGGGTTGAGACGTAGATTGTGTCGAGGATTTTTTTGTTGTTATTACCAACTCATTCGCATAATCCTGAAGAACTTGGAATACCATCGGTAATTCCGACCATTCCATGGTTCGTTTATATTTTTCTATTTCTTGAAGAAGCCAGGACTTCAATGTTTTCAAATAACGGAGCTTTTCCGCTGGAAATTCAGTATAAATTACAGGATCCTTGTACAATTCGAAATCGAATCTTTGCGCCATTTGATCCAAATCATTCTGTGATAAAGGCTCTTTTTCCTTAAACTTTATCAACCTGATAAGCAAGATTCTTTTTGTCAGCCAAAAGAGCGAACTCAACTTATGGTTCATTTCGTAAATATTCATATCGGCTTCCCCAATTTTAGGTTTGGCATATTTGTCGAAAGAAACAGATCCTTCCCGAATGATATCCTTTGTCAGTCGGTCTATTTGCCAGTATCGATCCCTGTTCTCATTCAAAAAATCCTCATATAAAGTGACATTGGAATGGTTTTTTTTATGAACATTTTTATAATTATGGATTACATCTAATTCTTCCTGAAGAAAAACGAATGCTACTACTATGTCCTCGTAATTAATATCAAAATACAATAAACCTTGTTGATAGTAGTTTTCCAATTTTTGATGCAGTCCCTTATCATAGGATTCGCACCTTTCATAATGGAGCATGCAGGATAAAATCAGATTTCTTTCAAAGGTTCTCCTACAATTGCTAGCATCATTATGAATGTCCTTTAGTCGTTCTTCCAAAGGTTGATCAAAATATTCGGTTAAAGATTGCATAGTGCTAAAATAGTGTTTTTTATTGGCTGTTGGCTTTTGGCTGTAGGCTATAGGCTCTAGGCTCTAGGCTCTAGGCTCTAGGCTGTTGGCTTTTGGCTGTAGGCTTTGGCTTTGGCTTTAGACCTCCTTTTTGGTTTTTGATTGATTATTTGGTGAAATGGTAAACTGGTGAAATGGTAAAATGGTGAATTGGTGAATTGGTGAATTGGCGAGTTGGCGAGTTGGCGAAGTTTGGGTATTTAGGTTGGAAAAATCTGCGTTTTTTTCCATTCAACTCATTTCTTTTGAATTTGTATATGGATAGGTCGCACTAAGGTCGAAGTATCTACCTAGTATCTACGGAGTATCCTCTCCTTTGATGGGAGGTAAAATCGCTGCATTATCCTGCATTATCCTGCACCTATTTTCCTTTTCCGCACTTTAAGGCAGATTCCTGAATTAATATGTAATTATCTACAAATGAATGCCTTACTCGCACCTACTTCTTTTTTTATCCAATTTCTCATCTTATGTTTGTGCCATTGTTTAATCAGATGTGGGAGAAACAATGCCAGTTTCCCCTGTATCATAAATCTAAAAATCATGGCAAAATACGATGGAATCTTCGAGATTCAAGGAACGTTAAAAGGAATGACCTTTTACAAAACGAAAGATGGTATGCTAATTCGCACAAAAGGCGGTATCAGCAAAAATCGAATGGCAAACGACCCTGCTTTTCAGCGTACACGTGAAAATGGGTTGGAGTTTGCACACTTGGCCGCATGTGGTCAGTTATTGCGTAAAAGTTTGGGTAATATGCTCAAATTAGCAAAGGATTCACGTGTCGCCAGTCGGCTGGTGAGCGTGTTGAGCAAGGTGAAAAACCTAGACCTGGATTCCCCACGTGGAGAACGCAAGGTCGGTGTAGGTCTTGCTACCGCAGAAGGAAAATCTTTGTTGAAAGGATTTGACTTTAACAATCAGGCAAAGTTCAATCGGGTATTCCGGGAACTTTACACACTGGACCCGGTAACGGGCACGGTGGGTATTGCCGATTTTAGTCCTTCGGACGGATTATTGGTGCCTGAGGGAACGACGCATGTTAGTCTTCGTTCGGCGGTTAGTCGAGTGGATTTTTCTACGGGCAATTATTCCACGGGGCAAAGTCCAAAGCTGAACCTTGGCCTGACAGATCCTGCACAGGAGGTGAGCCTTATTCCGGACGCGGTACCCGCCGGTGATGGAGTTTTGTTTTTCTATTTGCTGATTGAGTTTTTCCAAGAGGTAAATGGAATACAATATCCGTTGAAAAATCACTCCTATAATATGTTGACGCTCTTGGAGATGGTGGATTAGGGTGGTTTGAATGTTCAGTGACTTGATGATGGATCACTGAAATTGTGAAAAGGTGAATAAGCGGCTCTGCTTGTTCACCTTTTTTGGTTGGAGTTTTTAGGTTGTAGGCTGAGTTCTTGTTAAGTTGGGAGCAGATTATATGTGAGTAATAATGCTTTATTATTTATACAAAGTTTTATCCCTTTGTGCATTATTCAAGAACTTTGCAACTTGTTTTGCGGCTTCTTCATGGCCCCGACAACTCCAATGGGAATTATTAGGCAATTGCCAGGATTTATAATCATTAGATTCTAGCGAAAGAGTGTGAAAGTTATATTTCTTAACAAACTCGGTGAACGCGGGATCACTATCAGGGCTAAATACAAGAATTACATTATCCGTCCTATAATTCGAATTTACATATTGCAGTAATTCTTTAATTTTATCATAATCAATTTCTAATGATTTATCGTCTCGATTATTAGAGAAACCATTATCATTACTTAAAAAATAGTTTCTATACAAATAGTATGCAAATTTAAAATGATATAAAACTTTTTTTAGTTTACTCTGTGTTAATCTTGGATAAATTATTTTGTTTGAATTTACTGAATATTGAACTATTAGTGGTTGGTTTTCTAATTCTTTAATACTTTCAATAAAATCCCCGTGATGAACATATAAAAGTTGTTTAATTGGATGCAAATGGTTTAGGTCTTTGGTCATTTCCATAAACTCAATGAAACCGGCTCCGCTTCTTGCGCGAGGATAAAAATTAAAACCGCTGGTCATAGATTTAAGAAATGCTGCCTGATGGCATCGGGGAGGATTCATTTTATTTACTATATAAGAATCCCCTATAACCGTGATCAATGAATCGAGAGAGGGTGGCTCATATCCAAACTCCCCATATTTGTTAATCATCCATTTTGTACCATTAACATCATAACCTGTTTGGTTGGGTTCATTTCTAATCATACCAGCAGAATCCTGATAAACATTCTGTACATCAACACTAAGATGGAATATTCTTACTATTCCTTCGCCAAGACAATATCCAATAATCAAAAAAACAATTATTTTAACCAGAAATTTTATCATCATATTTTAAAATTGAAAATAAATAAATGCTTGTTCTTTACCACCAAACCAAAAAATAGCAAGAATGATTGCGTAATATGCTACATATCTAAGAGGTCTGTTTATTTTCAAACCAATTCTTTCTATTGCATATTGGTGTTCTCTTCCAAACCATTCGATTACTATAAAAGAAGTTGTTAGCAATATGGTTGTTAGAGCTTCACCATGGATAAACTGAGGAATTGCAAACAATGAAGATGAGAATATTTCGGATATGTAATTTATCGCATGTTCAATATTATTTGCTCTAAAAAAAATCCATGTAAAAGCCGTCAACCCAAAAGTTAGCATCATAAAAAATAATTCCTTTATAGATGGTAGGTATTTGCCTTCTGCTACAGTATCTAAATTGTTACGATTATTATTGGTAAGTAAAAGAGGTAAAAAATAAACGGCATTTAAAGCTCCCCAAACGATAAAAGTCTAATTAGCCCCATGCCAAAACCCACTAACAATGAAAATAATAAACGTATTTCTAATTTTCATCCAAATGCCCCCCCGACTTCCTCCTAATGGGATATAAAGATAATCCCTAAACCAAGTGGAAAGGGAAATATGCCAACGTCTCCAAAATTCAGCAATATCTCGAGAAAAATACGGAAAATTGAAATTTCGCATTAAATCAAAACCGAACAGCCGTGATGTTCCTATTGCAATATCAGAATATCCAGAGAAATCGCAATAAATTTGAAAAGTAAAAAATAGCGCCCCTAAAACAAGGGTGCTGCCTGAATAATCATCAGAATTATTAAAAATAATATTAGCATATTTCGCACAATTATCCGCGATAACTATTTTTTTAAATAGCCCCCATAGTATCTGCCGCATTCCATCAACCGCTTTACTGTAATCAAAATTTCTTTTGCTATAAAATTGCGGAAGTAAATGTGTAGCCCTTTCAATTGGCCCGGCAACCAATTGTGGGAAGAAACTTACAAAGGCGGCAAAAATGATAAAATTTTTGGTTGGCTCCAATTTCCTTCGGTAAACATCAATACTATAGCTCAAAGTTTGGAAGGTATAAAAGCTAATCCCAACAGGTAAAATAATATTTAATGAGTTGGCATTTATTTCCTGCCCAAAAAATGAAAAGGCAGTCACAAAATTATCAAGGAAGAAATTATAATATTTGAAAAACCCGAGGAAGCCGAGGTTTACTATAATACTTGTCCAAAGCAACATTTTCCTTTTAATTGGGTCTTCTTGCTTTGATAAACCTATACCAACAAAATAATCCACTATCGTACTGAAAAGAATCAGCGACAAGAATCGCCAATCCCACCATCCATAAAAAACATAGCTCGCACCAACTATTAATAAGTTTTGGAGTTTTAAATTTTTATTAGCCACAAACCAATAAAGTATGAACACTATGGGTAAGAAAATTGCAAAGTCAATTGAGTTAAAAAGCATACATTTATTTACTTAAAGTAATTCACACCCATTCTTTTTCCCTTTTGTAACATCGGCATAGCTCATTATATTTATGATAAAGTGGATTTCGAAAAGATTTGTTCTAAAATCTTCCAAATATATTTTTTCCATTTACTTTTCATGGATTTTTATTCTTTTTATTTTTCCCAACCCTGATAAACCCCTTTTTTCTAAAAAATCATTTTAAAAATATAATAGACATCTTTTGGAATGTCCGGTAGCGGTGATAGTACAGGTCGAAACGGACTTTTGGAACCGGATTGCTTCATGGCTGTATTGCCACGAATGCACTAATGTTTCTTCAGGTAGGCTCGGATTCTTGATTGCCACGAATGCACGAATGAGAAAAGACGGTTGGCGGTTGGCTTTTGGCTGTATATTTGAAATTTTGAATTTTGAATTTTGAATTCTCACTTGTTGGCTGCTGGCTTTTAGCTGTTGGCTATTGGCTATTGGTGGCCAGTTATTCTTACAAGAATTTGAATTTACCTATTTGGATAGCTGAAATTGTGCTGGGGAAGTTATTGTTGCCTTCCTTATCCTTCTGAAATGAGGATCGATTTTGTTAGTTCTTCTTCGGTAGTTCCATAATATTCACAGAATTCAGTAAAGGTTATGGGTTGGTGTCTTTTCTTTTTGAAATGTCTTTTCATTTCGGCAATCATTTTATAGGCCATTCGCTTCTTCTTTCCAAAGAAACTTTGGATATCGCTTACTTGGATGACCCTTCTGGATAACTTTTGCATTTTTAGCTATTTATCCAGTAAAGGTAAAATGGGTTCCCGGTTATACCAAAAAAAATTAAAATCATCCATCAACTCTATAGTGTTAATGAACATGATGGAATTTGGTTATATGTTTGAAATTTTGAATCCCTTAGCTTTTGACTTTTGGCGATAATAGACTTTAAAAGTAATCCATTAGGTCTCTTTGCAAAAGGTTTGGAAAACGATAGGTCTCGATACATTTTTCTTTTTTCTCGAAAAAAGAAAAACACTCGACATGACGAGCGTCCTATCATTGGCTGTCCCGAGTGCTCGGGAGCAGTCCCGAGTGCTCGGGATCAGTCCTGAGTGCTCGGGATCAATGGTCAGTTGGCAGTGATCAGTTGGCAGTCTCAGTTGGCAGTGGCTTTTGGTGATAATAGGCTTAGGCTGTAAGCTTTAGGCTGTAAGCTGTTAGCTGTTGGCTTCGACTTTAGACCTCTTTTTTGGCTTTTGATTGATTATTTGGTGAACTGGGGAATTGGTTAATGGGGGAATCGTGGAAAGGCGAATTTGTGGATGCGGGAATAGGATTTAAGATTAACGATGAGGGGTAGCGATGAGGGGGTAGCGAAGAGCGATGAGGGAATTAAGATTAACGATTAACGATTTAAGATTAACGATTGGAGATTAACGATTAACGATTTAAGATTAGGGAAGTTCAGATGGGAATTGGACGCTGGTTTTAGTTTATGGATCTACCTATTCACCTTATTCACTTATTCAC
>JBDNFD010000168.1:0-16759 GCA_041689995.1 Flavobacteriaceae bacterium
AATAACCCAATAACGAATAACCCAATAACGAATAACCCAATAACGAATAACTCATTAACGAATAACCCAATAACGAATAACTCATTAACGAATAACTCATTAACCCAATAACCAAAATGAGAAAAGATAAAATAGAAGAATTATTTCACCAGTTGCAAGGTGAATTTGATCTTGAAGATGCGCCCGCGCAGCATCAGCAACGGTTTTTGATGAAATTGCAGCAATCTTCCGGAGAGAAATTAACGAAACAGAAAAGAGGTTTCAATTTCAAACCTTGGATTGGTATCGCAGCTGGTTTTGCAATTCTTTTGAGTGTTGTTTTGGGACTTAAAATGAACAATCAACCGACAGGATTGGCGGCTGTTTCCCCTGAAATGGCGCAAACACAAAATTTTTATACCGGCGTAATCAACAGGGAACTGCGAAAAATTTCCAAACGGGAAACTCCCGAAACCAAGCTGCTCATCCAAGACGCGATGACGCAAATGAAAAAATTGGAACTGGACTTTGCGGCTTTGCGGAAAGATTTGATCGTGAGCGGAGATGACAGCCGGGTCATTTACGCGATGATCGCCAATTTCCAGAGCCGCATAAGTATATTGAAAAAAGTTTTGGAACAAATAGAAAATGTCGAACAAATAAAACAGAAAAGTCATGAAAACCCAACCACTATTTAAATTTTTGCTAATTTTTATCTGCCCTTTTTTCCTACAAACGGCGATGGCAAACGAAATAAAACAGACCAAGGAGAAAACCATTAAAAAGGAATTCAAGGTCAATTCTGATGCCATGTTGAAAATAGACAACAGTTATGGCAATTTGAATATCGTTACCTGGTCCGAAAACCGCATCGTAATTGAGGTGCACATTACCACCAGCGGACGGGACGGGGACGATGTGCAACGAAAGTTGGACGCGATCACCGTCAATTTCAACGCTTCTTCCAATATGGTTTCGGCGGAAACAATTTTTGACAGAAACAATTCAAATTCGTGGTGGAGAAACTTGTTTCAGAATAATTCCACGAGCATGCAAATCGATTATCTCGTGAAAATGCCGATTACAAATCGGGTCGACCTTGATAATGACTACGGAAATATCAATCTCGATAAGCTCGAAGGCCGCGCAAAAATTAGCTGTGATTACGGAAAAATAATCACCAAATGTCTCATGGCCGACAATAATTCCTTGAGTTTCGATTACTCCGACAACTGTTATTTCGAATATATAAAAAGTGGGGAAATTAACGCAGATTATAGTGGTTTCACTGTGGCAAAAGCCAATAAACTAACGATTTCAGCGGATTATACCGATGTCGAAATTGAAATTGTCGAAGATATTTCGTTTGAATGCGATTATGGAAGTATGAAAATCGGAAAGGCGAACAACATCACTGGAAATGGTGATTATTTGACAATGAAGTTCGGAGAGGTTTATAAGAATGTAACGATCGATGCAGATTATGGAGCGATTTCTATTGAGAAGCTGATGGAAACCGCCAGCAAAGTGCGCATCAATTCCGACTACACGGGAATTGATATTGGATTCAGTCCACAATATCATTTTCAGTTCAATATAGATTTGGAATATGCTTCCCTTGATGCACCGGGCGGATTCAATTTTTCTAAGAAAATAATTGATTCGAGCGATAAATATTATGAAGGTTTCTATGGAAAATCGAACAGCGCCAATTCCATAAATATCGAATCGGATTATGGGAGTGTGAAGTTTTATGTAAACTGATTTCCGCTCAAAAGGAAAAATATAAAAATGCCACTGGATCAAGGTGGCATTTTAAATTTACTAATTAGGTTTTATGAAAGGATATAGTAAGCTTATGCTCTATAATTTCATTATTTTTTTGGTATCTGCAATAAAGAACATGTTCTTACAATCCATGTAATTGCGCTTTTCGCACCTTTTTGAACAAATTGGAAGAATAAACGAAGTCTGTCACCGCTTCATTGTCTGTTTTGAAAATTTCTTCTTTATTGCCTTTCCACGCTAAATTACCTTCTTTAAGGAAAATAATATTCTCCCCAATTTCCAGCACGGAGTTCATATCGTGCGTATTGATAACCGTTGTGATGTCATACTCACGAGTGATTTCTTGAATGAGGTTGTCAATTACGGTCGCCGTTTTTGGATCCAAGCCGGAATTGGGCTCATCGCAGAACAAATATTTCGGTTCGTTCACGATGGCGCGGGCAATGGAAACACGTTTTTGCATTCCCCCGCTTATTTCCGAAGGATATTTGTTTTCTGCATTTTCCAAATTGACGCGTTTGAGAACCTCCGAAACTCGATCCCGACGCTCTCTTCGGCGTTGTCGTGTAAACATTTTTAAAGGGAAATCCACATTTTCGGCCACGGTCATCGAGTCGAACAATGCACCGCCTTGAAAGACCATCCCCATTTTTTGGCGAAGTTTGCGTTGTTCTTCTTCCGATAAAGAGGAATAATTTTCGCCATTATAAAGAATTTCCCCATTATCGGGTTTGAAAAGTCCCAACAAACATTTCAAAAAAACTGTTTTCCCAGAACCAGATTGCCCAATGATAAGGTTTGTTTTCCCTTTTTCAAATTTGGCATCGATCCCTTTTAGAACTTCTTCTTCCCCAAATGCTTTATGTAAATTTTTGACTTCTATCATTATGTCAATAATAATTGGGTGATTATATAATTCGAAATGATGATGACAACACTGGTCCACACAAACGAGGTGGTGCTTGCCTGTCCGACTTCCAATGCGCCTCCTTTCATGTAATATCCGTAAAAAGCTGGAACGGTAGCTAATAAGAACGCAAAAACGCTTGTTTTTATAAACGCATAAGCCAGCTGAAACGGGATAAAATCAGATTGCAGTCCGCTAATAAACGCATCAGAGGAAACAAATCCGCCCGCTACCCCACCTACATAAGCACCTATAATTCCCAGGAACATGGAAATGGCGATCACAAATGGGTAGAACATCATCGCGACAACTTTTGGAAAAATCAAATAGTTCAAAGAATTGATTCCCATCACTTCCAAGGCATCGATCTGTTCGGTCACACGCATTGTTCCTATACTCGACGTAATATAAGAGCCCACTTTTCCCGCCATAATAATGGAGATAAATGTGGGCGCAAATTCTAAAATAATGGATTGGCGAGCCGCATATCCTATCAATGATTTCGGGATCAACGGATTGTTCAGGTTCAGCGCGGTTTGAATGGAAACCACCGCCCCAATGAAAAAGGAAATGAAGATCACAATTCCCAAGGAACTGATTATCAAATCGTCGATTTCCTTAAGAATTAAACCGCGCAACACGGAAGCTTTTGTCATTCTGCCAAAAACATCTTTCAACATCAAAAAATAGCGCCCAATATTGCGTAAATATCTCATGTGTTTCTCTTATTGATTTATAGAAATCCTGAGACTTTCATAATAATAATGCGGTATTTCGATCATAATATTCATGAATGTTTCAATTCCTAAAGGTATGATTTTGGCGGATTTTTACAGCGCAAAAATAGGGAAAATTAGACTGAAAGTCTTTAACTTGCAGCCAATCTTTGAATTTGACCATCTTTTTGGTTTTTGTGCCATGTTAAAAATGAATGGACGGGCGCAAAGTTTCCTGTTTCCAATTGCCATAAAATGAAATCGAATTTCAGCCCTTTTCCCGAAATCCAAACCGAAAGATTGCTATTGCGGCAAACAGTCAAAAACGATCGCGAAGATGTTTTTTTCCTGAGATCAAATGAAGAAGTGAATAAATTTATCCGAAGAAAACGCGCCAATTCGCTGAAAGAAGCCGAAGATTTTATTGAAAAAATAACCGAGGGCTGGAAAAATGAAAAAAATATTAATTGGAGCATTTTTCATAAGGGAAATCCGAATATGATCGGTTCCATTTGTTTGTGGAATTTTTCAGCAGATCGGAAAATTGCCGAAGTGGGCTACGATTTGAAACCGATTTTCCATAACCAAGGAATAATGACCGAAGCCTTGCAGGCAATTTTGAAATTTGGTTTTGAGAGCCTATATTTATTTCAAATTGAAGCTTTCACAGATCACAGGAACAAGAGTTCCACGGAATTATTGAAAAGAAACGGTTTTTCTTTAAATGACAAAAGGAAAGATGAAGACGATCTTGACAATATCATTTTCGAATTAAAAAAACAAACCTATTTTCATTCAGAACAATCATCGAATCATTCAAACAAAATTTAAAACTTCATGAAACGAATCTTTTTATTGGCGTGTATCGCCGTCCTTTTTCTTCAATGTAAATCTTCCAAAACGATTTCCCAAAAACAGGAATCGCCAGTCGTTTTGGAAGCAAAACCTCCGAAATTGGTAGTTGGGGCGGTAGTCGATCAAATGCGTTATGATTATCTGACACGCTTTTGGGGAAAATATGGAGAGGAAGGTTTTAAGCGGTTAATTTCCGAAGGCTTCAATTTGAAAAACAATCATTTCAATTATGTTCCGACTTATACCGCGCCCGGACATACTTCGATCTATACTGGCGCCACGCCAAAAACACATGGAATTATTTCAAATTCATGGTACAGCAGGTTGGAAGGAAAAAGAATTTATTGTGTGGATGATGACGCTGTAAATCCTGTCGGCACAAATTCGTCCGATGGCAAAAAATCACCGCACCGACTGCTTTCTACCACGGTTTGTGACCAAAATCGGTTGCACACCCAAATGCGGGGAAAAACCATTGGAATTTCGCTGAAAGACCGTAGCGCTATTCTGCCTGCCGGACATACCGCAAATGCCGCGTATTGGTTTCATGGCGAGAATGAAGGGAAATTTATCACCAGCACGTTTTATCTTGAAGAACTGCCGGAATGGGTCAAAAACTTTAATACTTCCAATGCTTCCGAAAAATATTTAAAAATTTGGGATACTTATGAACCTATCGAAACTTATACTGAAAGTGGTTCCGATCTGAATGATTTTGAACATGGTTTTGACGGAAAAGAAACTGCGACCTTTCCCTACAATTTGGCTGAATTGAAAGCAGAAAATGGTGGCTTCGGCATTTTAAAATCTACTCCATTCGGAAATAGTCTGGTCGTTGATTTTGCTGCAGCGGCACTGGAAGGTGAACAATTGGGACAAGATAGCATTCCCGATTTCTTGACGATCAGTTTTTCCGCAACAGATTATGTGGGCCATAATTTTGGGGTAAATTCCAAGGAAGTCGAAGACACATATATTCGCTTGGATTTGGATATTGCCCGGTTATTGAAAATTCTGGATGAAAAAGTAGGAAAGGGAAACTACACCTTGTTTTTGACCGCAGATCACGGCGGAGGTCAAGTTCCTTCCTATTTGAAATCACAACAAATTCCCGCGGGATATTTCAATACGCATGCGTTAAGGGACAGTCTGCATGCTTTTGTGGCAAAAGAATATGGACTTGATAATTTGATACTGAATATCTCGAATAACCAAGTGTTTTTAGATTATGATCATTTGAAACAAAACAATATTTCCCAAGATAATCTACAAAAAAGCTTGATGTATTTCTTGTTGCGCTATCCAAAAATAGATCGGGTTTTTACACGCGACATGCTTCAAAGTACAGATTATGTGAAAGGAACTGGAAGTTTTGTGCAAAACGGTTTTAACAGCAAACGCAGTGGTGATGTGGTTTACACGCTGCAACCTAGCGTCATTTCCTACTCTAAAAAAGGATCGACCCACGGAAGCGCCTATAATTATGATACGCACGTTCCGCTTATTTTCTTTGGAAGAGGAATTAATCACGGCGCAACCGTTAGGAGTTCAGAAATCACAGATATTGCCCCAACTATTTCCGCTTTATTGGGAATTGCATTTCCAAATGCTGCGACGGGAAATGTGTTGTATTATGTGATCGACTAAAAAACCAAACCTAACAGGTTTTGGAAACCTGTTAGGTTTAATTTCTCTTTCATCTTCGTCCACCGCAATTTTCGAATGAATTTTCCTTCTTTCTCAGAAACCAAAAAGGGCAGTTTTTCTTTTTTTGCCTGGAAATATCCTTGTAGAGAATTGATTAAAACCGAAAAATCCTTTTTCAAAAAAGCTAATTTTCCCGAAGCGATCATTGTCAGCCAAAACTCATAACGCAATTTATAGAATGCTTCGCCTTGTTTGAAACGTGCGGCTTTCGAGTAGGTTTTTCCGGTAGGTTTCAAATGTTTCACATGAAGGGATTCATCCGTGACAATTTCCCAGCCGTGGTATTTTGCGAGAAGTTCATCGGCCGTGTCCCAGCCAATGGATATTTTTAAACCTCCAATTTGTTCAAAGCACTTTCTTCTATATAGTTTTATTGGACCTCTTGTTTTCGTTTTTTCGGAAATATTTTCATAGATCCATTCGCCATAATTTTCAATATATAAATTTCCAGAAGCAATTCCCACTTTTTTGTTTTCTGAAAAGATTTTGGAAATAATTTCAAAATAATTTTTGGGCAGTAGAATATCAGCATCAAATTTTCCTATCAAATCATATTCATGTAAACAAATTGATTCCAGCCCTTTATAAAAAGCTTCGATCACTTTTTTCCCAGGTTGGTGATTCTTTGAGGATTTATTTTCCAAAAAGGTTATCCAACTATATTTTTTTGTATATTCTCTAACAATGGATAAAGTATTATCCGAAGAATTGTCATCAACAATGATTAATTGATTGGGAATGACGGTCTGGGAAATAAAGCTTAAAATAACTTCTTCAATGACAAGACCTTCGTTAAAGGCAGGAATGATTATACAAAATTTCATAAAATAATTTTGCAGTATATTTGGGTAATCTACAAAAATATGAAATATTACTTTCTTTTGCTCCTACTTTTTCTTTTTCAGAGTGTATATTCCCAGTCATATGATGTTCTTTTGCAGCAACAAATTGCAGAAAATGTTGGGAATTTTAATATTCCGTTGGATTCTGAGGATTGGTTTGGATATACGGTCGAAGGTATTGGCGACTTAAATGGCGATGGCATAAATGATATAGCGGTGGCCGCCATTAAGGATGATGATGGTGGATTCAATCGTGGGGCTGTTTACGTTTTATTTTTGAATAATGATGGAACGATAAACTCCAATCAAAAGATAAGTGACCTCGAAGGAAATTTTTCAGGAGTTTTGGATGACTGGGATATTATAGGAAGTTCGTTATCTTATTTGGGTGATATGAACGGGGACGGATTGATTGAAATTGGAGTGGGTGCGGAATATGATGGCGATGGGGGCTACCGGAATGGGGCGGTTTGGATTTTATCCTTGAATTCAAACGGTACGGTAAATTCCTATACAAAAATCAGTGATACGCAGGGAGGGTTTTCAGGAGGGTTGGGAAACTACAATGTTTTCGGTTCGGATATTGAACTTTTGGGCGATTTGAACGGCGATGGAAATCAAGATATTGCGGTAGGGGCGAGAAGAGACCCCGATGGAAATTCCTATCGTGGTGCTTTATGGATTTTATTTCTGAATGCCGATTTTAGCGTGAACAGCTATCAGAAAATCAGTGATACTTCGGGAAATTTCAATGCCGGTCTGAACGCTGAAGATTATTTTGGTGGTGCAGTGGCGAATATAGGTGATTTGAACAACGATGGCGTGATCGATTTGGCCGTTGGTGCCTATCGCGATGATGAAGGTGGCTTGAACCATGGTGCCATTTATATTCTTTTTATGAATTCCGACGGAACCGTTGACAACTACCAAAAAATAAACGAAGTCCAAGGAAATTTCAATGAATATTTCTCTAACAGCGAAATATTTTTTGGTATTTCCATTGATAAATGTGCGGACATAAATGGTGATGGCCTGACCGAAATCGTAGTTGGTGCGCCAGGATATAGAAATTCGTCAAATGAAAAAATAGGTGCTTTCTATATTTTGAATTTGAACCCAAATGGAACAGTGGACAGCTATGAAAAATATACCGAAGGTCTACATAATTTCACTGGCTCATTGAACGATTATGGCTCTTTTGGATTTTCCGTCAGTTATATCGGTGCATTACAGGAAAATCATTGCGTTGCAGTTGACGCCTATAAATATCCTGTTGGAGGTTTGGAAAAAGGAAGTGCTTGGGTTTTACAATTTGGTGAAAGCGTTCTATTGCCAGATGTGGCGGCGACTTTGGATGAAGTTTCAACAATTTGCAATTCCCGAATCATCGATGTGGATTACACTATTTCAAATATTGGGGATGGGGCAATCCCTGCCAATACTCCCATTGCCTTTTATGCTGATAACGACCTGGTGGGGACAGCTGCTACTCAAAACAACATTCCTATGTATGGCAGCGAAACCGGCAGTATTTCTTTGAATATTCCCGCGGGCATCCCCCAAAATTTTACGATCTCCATCACGGTTGATGATGACGGCACTGGCTCAGGAACAATTGCGGAAGCCAATGAAAGCAATAATACCGATAGTGATAGTGTAGAGTTTATTTCGGCAGGAATTATTAATCCCTTGAACGATCTGTACATTTGTGATGATGTATCTTCGGACGGAATTGGTATTTTCGATCTTACAGAAAATACAACTTTGGCAATTGGTAACCAAGCGAATGTAACGGTCAGTTATCATTTGTCGCAGATGGATGCCAATTTGGACTTGGATGCCATCATTGATCCTGTCAACTTCCAAAATGTCATTAATCCACAAGAAATATTTCTGCGGTTGGAAAACAATATGAACCCTACTTGTTATAGTGTGGAAAGCTTCCTGTTGACAGTAGTTCCGAAACCGATAACCTCCACTCTTGATCCATGGCAGGTTTGCGATGATCCTTCTAATAACGGGATTGCAGTTTTTGATTTGATGACCTTAATTCCTGATATTGTTGGTAATCAACAAAACGTAACCATATCCTTTCATGAAACCTCCTCGGATGCCTTGACCGGGATAAATGCAATCCCAAATCCCCAAGCATACGAAAATATGGTTTCTCCGCAAATCATTTATATCCGTGTGGAAAGCGTATTTCTAAACACTTGTTTTGCTATCGTTCCGCTTGAACTGACTGTAGCACCAAACAATCCGATAATTTCTTTTGGAGAACTCCAAAACTGCGATGAAGGTTTCGGTAGTAGCATTTTTGATCTGACCAATGTAGAAATGCAAGGAGATCTGGAGATAATAGGATTTTATCCTACTGAAAATGATGCTATTAACAATACGGAACCAATTGAAAATCTATCCAATTTCCAAAACACAATCAACCCGCAGGTTATTTATATACGTATTGAAAATCCCAACGATCCCTGTTACCATCTGGGAACTTTAAAATTAATTGTTGAAAATTGTTCCATTTTTGTCCCAGAGGGATTCTCTCCTAATGGTGATGGAATAAACGATACTTTTGAAATAAGCGGATTGTACAATATTTTTCCAAATTTTGAACTAACGATTTTCTCGCGCTATGGAAATATCGTTTATGAAGGGAACAATACTGTTCCGGAATGGGATGGTACCAATAATCACGGTGTCGGAGGTGGCGGAAACCAATTGCCGACCGGGACTTATTACTATATTTTGAATTTAAACGATCCCGAATATCAAATAATGAAAAGTTGGGTGTATCTGATACATTAAAAATTCAGTTTCTTATACATTTGCCCGCCTTGCATATATCAAATAATACCTCGGAACAAACTTTCGTAGCAATGGCCGCAATCCGATTTTATTTACCGGATTGGTAAATTTTTCCCGCGCTTTTATTTCCCAACCTGCTTTTTCCAACAACCAATCGAATTGCCAATCTTCAAACTCATGATAATGCCGATCGAGCGAATCGGTTTCATTTCGGTAAGCTGGTGCGAACCAAAGTTTCAACGGAATACTCGCAACCAATTTTTCGGCGTTTATTTCACGTAAAATATTGAAGGGCGCAACCAAGTGCTCGAAAATTTCAAACGCGGTCACCACTTTTGCACCGCTATTTTGCGTCGAACTAAAATCGATATCCAGATCTTCACCTTTCGTATTTTCAACAGAAAAACCTTCCTTCTTCATAAATTCACTAAACGGATTTTTCACCCCTAAATCCAAAATGGATTCCGAAGTATCTACATGTTTTTTCAAAAACTGAAGCGTTTTTTCGTAGCGTTTATGTGGAAAATTGTGTTCGTACATTGGTGAAAAATTGTTGCGAAAATACGATTTGTCTCAGATTCAATAGAATTTAAAAGGAAAAGAATGCAATTTTGATTTCGGAATTTATCGTTGAAAAATGAAAATCCAATAAAAAAAGCAATAATTTTACATCTTCAAAAAACCATCTATGGAAAAATCAAAAATATGGCTTTCCTCCCCACATATGGGCGGAAATGAACAAAGATATATAGAAGAAGCTTTCAATGAAAATTGGATCGCCCCTTTGGGTCCAAACGTTTCGGGATTCGAAAAAGATTTGGAAGCCTATTTGGGTGAAAAGAAACATGTGGCAGCTTTGAGCAGCGGAACCGCGGCCATCCATTTGGCATTGATCCAATTGGGTGTAACGGCGGGCGATGAAGTAATATGCCAGAGTTTTACGTTTTCGGCTTCTGCCAATCCCATAAAATACCAAGATGCCACGCCAATTTTTATCGATAGCGAACCGGAAACTTGGAACATTTGTCCCAAAAACTTGGAAAATGCCATTGAAGATCGTATTTCGAAGGGCAAAAAGCCGAAAGCGATTATTGCGGTGCATTTATATGGAATGCCCTATAAAGTGGATGAAATTCGTGCCATTTCCGAAAAATATTCTATTCCTGTGGTGGAAGATAGTGCTGAGGCTTTGGGTTCAACTTATAAAAACAAGAAGTGCGGTACTTTTGGTGATTTTGGGATTTTGTCTTTTAATGGGAACAAAATCATTACCACGAGTGGTGGTGGCGCATTGGTTTGCCCTTCCCTTGAGACCAAAGAAAAAACTGTTTTTTACGCAACACAGGCACGCGATGCCGCGCCACATTATCAACACAGTCACGTGGGTTATAATTATCGGTTGAGCAATATTTCAGCGGGAATTGGTCGTGGACAAATGGAGATTTTAGATAAGCATGTGGCTTTGCGTCGAAAAATGTACCAGTTTTATACTGAAATTTTCAAAGATATAAATGGAGTTCACCTGCTTTCAGAACCTAATTCAGATTATTTTTCCAATCATTGGCTGACGGCAATTTCCGTTGATCCTTCTGAATCTAATGGAGTTACGCGTGAAGAATTGCGCCTAGCTTTTGAAAAGAAAAATATTGAAAGTAGGCCTTTGTGGAAACCCATGCATTTGCAACCTATTTTTCAAAATGCACCTTATTATGGCGGGAATGTTGCGGAGAAATTATTTGAAAATGGATTATGTCTTCCTTCCGGATCGAATTTGAACGAAGAAAACCGGAACAGAATTCGTGCGGTTATTTCAGAAGTGTTTTCATCGTAAATGCCATTTTATAATAATATCGAAAAAGAAAAACCCGTCAAATTTTGAATTTGGCGGGTTTCTTATAATAGCGAAAGAAAAGATCAATCTACCAAAATAATGGCTTTATTGTCTTTCATTTCCACAACGCCTCCATTTATTTTTATACGAAGATGCCCATTTGAATCTCGCGAAAATTTTTGTTCGTTGTGTTCTTCAAGTGTAATATTATCTTGTATTTTCACATAACCTTCCTGTAAGAGGGAAATGATGGGTGCGTGATTATCCAATATTTCAAAACTACCATTGACACCGGGAACCACAACGGATTTCACTTCGTTGCTCAATAGAATTTCCTCTGGGGTAACTATTTCTAAGTGCATTTTTTTAGGTATGAGTTATGAATTCAGAGTTGAGGTTGAGTCAGGTTTTACCGCTAACTCAATTGAAAACTTAATTTTCAGCTATCATTTTCTCACCGGCCTCGATTGCTTCCTCGATTGTTCCTTTCAAGTTGAAAGCAGCTTCTGGCAAATGGTCCAATTCGCCGTCCATAATCATATTGAAGCCTTTAATAGTTTCTTTGATATCAACCAAAACCCCTTTTAGACCGGTAAATTGTTCGGCCACGTGGAAAGGTTGCGACAAGAACCGTTGCACCCGACGTGCCCGCGAAACCGCGAGTTTATCTTCTTCAGAAAGTTCCTCCATCCCAAGAATGGCGATAATATCCTGTAGTTCTTTATAGCGTTGCAGTAACTCTTTTACGCGTTGAGCACAATTATAATGTGCATCTCCCAAAATGTTGGCAGTCAAAATACGGGAAGTGGAATCCAAAGGATCCACAGCCGGATAAATACCAAGCTCAGCGATTTTTCGGGAAAGTACGGTGGTCGCATCCAGGTGGGCAAACGTTGTTGCCGGTGCCGGATCCGTCAAGTCATCTGCGGGAACATAAACCGCTTGCACGGAAGTAATGGAGCCGTTTTTGGTAGAAGTAATTCGTTCTTGCATCGCGCCCATTTCGGTAGCCAATGTAGGTTGGTAACCCACTGCGGAAGGCATCCTTCCCAAAAGGGCGGAAACTTCGGAACCAGCTTGTGTAAAACGGAAAATATTATCAACGAAGAAAAGCACATCTTTTCCCTGGCCTTCACCAGCGCCATCTCGGAAATATTCTGCAATGGTCAATCCTGAAAGTGCCACTCGGGCACGTGCTCCAGGAGGTTCGTTCATTTGGCCGAAAACAAAGGTAGCTTTGGATTCTTTCAAGGCAGATTTATCAACTTTGGATAAATCCCATCCGCCATTTTCCATGGAATGCATAAAATCATCACCATATTTGATAATGCCGGATTCCAACATTTCACGTAGCAAATCGTTTCCTTCCCGTGTTCTTTCTCCAACACCAGCAAAAACAGAAAGTCCACCGTGACCTTTGGCGATGTTATTAATGAGTTCCTGAATCAAAACTGTTTTTCCTACACCTGCACCACCGAACAAGCCGATTTTTCCTCCTTTTGCGTAAGGTTCGATCAAGTCGATTACTTTGATACCAGTGAAAAGTACTTCGGTGGAAACCGATAAGTCTTCAAATTTTGGCGCATCGCGGTGAATTGACATACCATCTTTTCCGGATTTTGGCAAATCGCCAAGTCCGTCGATGGAATCCCCAATTACGTTGAACAGGCGTCCATATATGTCATGGCCAATTGGCATTTGGATGGGTGCACCTGTGGCGACAACATCTGTGCCACGGCTCAATCCATCGGAAGAATCCATGGCGATTGTCCGCACCGTGTTGTCCCCTGTATGGGATTGTACTTCCAAGATCAATTTGGAACCATCTTCGCGCGTGATTTCCAATGAATCATAAATTCGGGGCAATTGCACATCTTCGGTGTTGAACTCAACGTCCACAACCGGACCGATAATTTGGGAAACTTTACCTGTAACGTTAGCCATTCTCCAGTTCTTTAGTTTATGGTTTTTTGGTGAAAATACCCTGCTTTTTACGGCTGCAAAGATAGTTTATTTTTTCTATTATAAAAGAGTGGATTTTTATAATTTAGGAACGAAACTATATACCGAATACAACAGGAATCGCTTTCCGTTTAAACCGTAAACATTGGAATATTGATTTTATGCCGCACGCCATCGACGGTGGTGCCAAAAATTAAATCTTTAAATCCAGTATGGCCGTGACTTCCCAAGACTAACAAATCAAAATTTCCTTTGTTGATTATCGCTGGAATAACCTTTTTGGGAGAGCCAAAACCAAGTTCTATTTGAATTTCGTAGCCCCTTTCTTTTAAGTCTTGCTGATAAGTTTTTAGGAATTTTTCATCACTTTCAGTTTCATAATCATCGGTTTTTTCCCCATAAATAATCGCCCCGGGGGTTTCCACCACATGAATTAAAGTATAAACAGCATTCTTTCCACCTAGTTGCAAAGCCGTGGCAATACTTTTCTGATCGGCTTTTGAAAAATCGACTGCTATAGCAATATCTTTATATGGAATAGATTTTGAAAATTCTTCAATCTTTGCCTGGGTAATGTGAGGAACCATTTTGCGGATTTTGGGTTTTATACCTTTAATCAGCGGATGAACAGTAATATAAAGCAACAAAAGAACCGCTCCAATACATATCGGAACAACAAATATCCAGATATAAATAGGATGGGCTGAAGTTTCCAGCCAGCCATTTACTTCATCTATCACTAATTTGGCATTGAGAGACACAATGATAATGGTAATAAGCCAAGCAGCGATGCGCATGGGCCATTTAATATGAAAACCGTTCATAAGTTTTTTCTGGCTCACAAAATGAATCAATGGAATGATGGCAAAGCCCAATTGTAAACTTAGGACAACTTGGCTCAAAACCAACAAGCGGCCAGTGCCACCTTCGCCAAAATAAATTATCGTGAACAAAGCGGGAATAATGGCCAATAAACGTGTAATTAAGCGTCGTACCCAAGGTTGAATACGCAAATTCAAATGCCCTTCCATCACAATCTGTCCGGCCAAAGTTCCTGTAAGCGTGGAGCTTTGCCCAGCCGCAATTAAGGCCAAGGCAAACAAAATAGGTGCCCATTTGGTTCCCAATAAGGGCTGTAATAATTTATGGGCATCTTGAATTTCGGCTACATTATACATTCCATTTTTATAGAATACGGAGGCCGCTAAAATCAGAATGGCCGCATTGACCAAAAAGGCAAAGTTCAGGGCAATGGCCAAATCAATATTGTTGTATTTTAAGGCTTGTTTGATCCCTTTTTTTGTGCGGTTGATCTTTCGCGACTGCACCAAGGAAGAATGTAGATAAAGGTTATGCGGCATTACCGTGGCCCCAATAATACCAATTGCGATATAAAGTGCGGTACTATTTGGCATAGAGGGAATGAATCCGGCCATTAAATCGCCGATATCGGGTTTTGCAAAAAACATTTCAATCAGAAAGGAACCTCCAATAATGAAAATCAGGCCTAAAATGAAAACCTCCATTTTTCGCATTCCCTTATTCAGCAAAAACAGTAACAGAAAACTATCTAGTGCCGTGATGGAAACGCCCCAAATCATTGGAAGCCCAAAAAGCAAATTTAACCCAATGGCCATCCCAATTACTTCCGCTAAATCGCAAGCTACAATAGCGAGTTCTGCCAGGATATATAAAATAAAATTGGGAAAAGCTGGAAAGGCCTCCCTGGATGCCTGCGCTAAATCACGTCCGCGAACAACACCGAGACGCGCACAAAGACTTTGCAGTAAAAGCGCCATGATATTGGACATCAGCAATACCCAAAGAAGCTTATACCCAAACTGGCTTCCCCCAGCAATATCGGTGGCCCAGTTTCCCGGATCCATATAGCCAACACTTACCAAATATGCAGGGCCCAAAAAAGATAGTAACCGTTTCCAAGGTGTTTTTTTTCCGGCGGTATTTATCGTTCCGTGTACTTCTTCTAAAGACTTTCTCTTGGAATCTATTTTCATAAAACCCAGTTCAAATTTAGATCACAACTCAATTTTTAAAAAATTGTTAGTTTCAATCCGAAATTTTATTCCGCCAATTTAAGTGACTTCTGTGTTCAATTTAATTTTAATGAAACTGCTCCATGGAATATGTTGATTATAAAATATCCCTGATTTTAGTTTGTGCAAATATATATTTTTTTAACCGAAAACAAATTTTTAGTATTAGCTAAATAATATTTAGATCAATCTAAATCAAATATCTTCTTTTTGTATGAAAAGGTTCAAACCAGTTGGAAGATAATTGGGATTTTTACGCTGAAAAAAACATTTCTAGTTTCCCAAATCTTGAAATCAGAAAAAAAGGAAATTTTAGAACATGATTTTTAAATTATAGAGATCAATTATTGAATACCAATTGTGCCTTAAACGTTTTTTAAGATTCCTCCGGAACCATTGCCTTCTTTGCACTTTTAATACTTTTTTTGATTAAGGGGTAATAAGAAGCGATCTTCTTACCTCTAAAAGAAATTTCTCATTCATGGAAAATAATCCTATTCATTAAAATGCACATATTTTTGAAGGTTGGCATCTTCGCATATAAATGAAAGGTTTTCATTATAAATTCCTTTATATTTTGCGTAAACTTGCCCACAATTTGTTTCATTGTAATGATTTACAATTACAAGTTTTCCTTCGTCTAAAAAACTTTGTGCACCAGATTGATCCCACCAATTTCTATCATCGTGATATGATTCATACAATACACCATCGAAATTGGCAGCATTTTCCACTGTATTTTTTGCCATACATTTCATCCCTTTTGAGTGCACATATTCACATAATTCTTGGTAATAAGAAATACCTTCCGCTTCCGTTACCTGAAATCCATAAATTGCTCTTAAATCGGCATCATAAATCCAGTCCATATTATCAAATTCCACCCAATCAAAGCCCCAATTCGCAATTTTATCAATACGCGACTTCATTACAGCTATTATTCCGGTCGTTGTGGAATTGACAAAGTATTCATCAGGCCATTCTCCCCAAGGCGCAGAAACGAGATAGGGTTGCATTTCATCAAAGTCTTCTCGAAAGTTTTCTCCAGTTCCAATACTAATATAGGCTCCAATTTGGTTGTTGTTAGCTTTTATTTCGGGAATATGTGCGGTAATATTTTCCTGAAAAGGATCTAACTCAAGTTTCGCACCTTTTTCTAAGCAGCACGTAATTGGGGGATTATAGGTTTTGGCTCTTTATTTAAAAACGATAGGAAATCGCTGTTAAGTATCAATTTATGGATGATTTCATTAAAATCGATATGGTCGGTAATAAGTTCCAAAACGCTCAATATTTCACTGATT
>JBDNFD010000169.1:0-5285 GCA_041689995.1 Flavobacteriaceae bacterium
ATTAGTGAATCAGAGAATGAGTGAATCAGTGAAATAGTGAATCAATGAATTAGTGAATTAGAGAATTAGTGAATTAGTGAATTAGTGAATCAGTGAATTAGTGAATCAGTGAATTAGTGAATCAGTGAATCAGTGAATTAGTGAATTAGAGAATTAGTGAATTAGTGAATTAGTGAATCAGTGAATCAGTGAATCAGTGAATTAGTGAATCAGTGAATTAGTGAATTAGTGAATTAGTGAAAAACAATTAAACAGTTAAACAATTAACCAGTTAAACGATTAAACAGTTATCCCATTGAAAAGTTAATGCGTTCAACAGATATTCGTTTTAACAGATAATAGGTTAAAATATCAAACCGCACATACTCCGAACTCATAACTCACAACTCACAACTTTTTTCCCATCTTGTGTAACAATTTCCCCTAGTTGCAGTCCTATCTACAAGACCACATCGAAAACCGACCTATGATCGAAATCACAGATTTGCATAAATCCTATAAAACAGGCGCAAATTCCCTTCATGTTTTAAAGGGAATTAATTTCAACGTGAAAGAAGGCGAACTGGTTTCCATTATGGGTTCCTCCGGCTCGGGGAAATCTACTCTACTCAATATTCTGGGAATGCTTGACGAAGCCGATTCCGGCTCGTATATTTTGGACGGTGTTCCCATCAAAAATCTGAACGAAAAAATCGCTGCCCGTTACCGCAACAAATTTTTGGGATTTGTATTCCAATCCTTCAATTTGATAAACTATAAAAATGCCTTGGACAACGTAGCGATGCCGCTTTATTATCAGGGGATGAAACATAAGGAACGTGCTGAGAAAGCAATGTCATACCTCGAAAAAGTCGGTCTGGCGGACTGGGCAACTCATTTGCCGAACGAACTTTCGGGCGGGCAAAAACAGCGTGTTGCAATTGCACGGGCTTTGGTAAGCGAACCAAAAGTATTGCTCGCAGATGAGCCAACGGGTGCTTTGGATTCCAAAACTTCTTATGAAGTAATGGATCTAATCCAAGGTATTAACGACGAAGGTAAAACCATTTTGGTGGTTACGCACGAAAAAGATATCGCCCACATGACCAAACGCATCGTTCATTTAAAAGATGGGATTATTATCAATGATTCCAAAGTGGAACAAGTAAAAGCATTGTCGAATGTTTGATTTGGAACGTTGGCAGGAAATTTTTGAAACCATTCGCAAAAACAAATTGCGAACGTTTCTCACCGGTCTTTCCGTGGCTTCGGGGATTTTTATTCTCGTGATTCTGCTTGGCGTAGGACAAGGGATGCAAAACGGAATTTCCAATCAATTTCAAAATGACGCTACCAATATAATATTTGTTTGGACGGGTGTCACCTCCGTGGAATATCAAGGTTTGAACCCCGGTCGCCGGATTCAAATGAAAAATTCAGACTTCAATTTTGCCGTTGAAAAACACCAGGACAAACTCGAATATGCTTCTTCCGCATATCGAATTTGGGGCGGAATGGTAAATTACAAAGATCAAACTGGAAGTTATCGGGTGGAGGGTGTTTTGCCGGATTATCAATTTTTAGAAAATGCCACCTTAATGTCCGGAAGGTTCATCAATATTCTCGATCAAGAGAATTTCGAAAAAGTGGCGATTATCGGGAAAAAAATAAAAACGGAACTGTTCCAAAATGGAGAAGATCCGCTCGGAGAACGTATTCAAATTTCCGGATTAAATTTTAAAGTGGTGGGCGTTTATTCCGATCCGGGCGGCGACCGAGAGGAAAGTCGGGTTTTTATTCCACTTTCTACTTCACAGCGGGTTTTCAACGCTGGAAACAATATTAGTTTCCTGTCTTTCACACTACCGAAAATGGAAAATTTCGATAAAGCCCTTGCAGTTTCTGACCGTTTTGTTTCCGATTTAAAAACCCAACTTAATGAGAAATATTCCATTGCTCCTTCCGATGAAAGTGCCTTGGATATAAATAATACCCTAGAAGATGCAAAAAAATTCTATGGACTGATGAGCTTGATTAAATGGTTCTTTTGGGGCGTGGGAATCGCTACTATTTTTGCCGGAATTGTAGGCGTGAGCAACATTATGCTCATCATTGTAAAAGAACGCACCAAAGAAATCGGGATACGAAAAGCATTGGGTGCAGAACCCTTATCTATTATCGGAATGATTTTGCATGAAGCTATTTTTGTGACATTGATCGCGGGTTTCACCGGACTTATCAGTGGACTGTTTTTACTGGAATTAGTCGGACCGTTGATAGAAACGGAATTCATTTCAAATCCGTCCGTGAATTTCAATGTCGCCATCACAACCGTTTTTATTTTGGTCATTGCCGGCGCGATTGCCGGTTTCTTTCCAGCTTGGAGGGCTGCAAGAATTAAACCTATTGTGGCTTTGAGGGATGAATGACCTCTTTGAATTATGAATTAACCATTAAACATTAAACATTAAACATTAAACATTAAACATTTAAAACGTGTTCAACATAGATCGCTGGAACGAAATACTTGAATCACTGACCGCCAATTGGGCTCGGACAGTCTTAACCGCTATCGGCGTGATTTGGGGTATTTTTATATTAGTGATTTTGCTCGCCGCTGGGAAAGGATTGGAAAATGGGGTGACAAAAGATTTTTCCGGTATCGCCACAAATTCCATGTTCATGTGGACACAAACCACCACAAAATCCTACAAAGGTTTTCCCAAGGGCCGAAGGTTCAGTTTTGAATTGAACGATGTGGACGCAATCGAGCAGCAAGTGCCTGGATTGAAATATGTTTCGCCGAGGAATCAGTTAGGCGGTTTTGGGGGCAATAACAATGTGGTTCGCGGGCTGAAAAGTGGTGCCTTCAACGTTTATGGCGATTATCCGGAAATTATCTTCCAGCAATCCATGGACATTACCATGGGCAGGTTCATCAATTACAACGATATTCAGAATATCAGAAAAGTGGCAGTCATTGGTGAAGGGGTTCGCACGACGCTTTACGAAAAGGGAGAAAATGTTTTGGGCAGCACCATAAAAGTAAATGGGGTAAATTTTATGGTGATCGGCATGTATAAAAAAGCCAGTAACAACCGAAATGTTGAAGAAGGACAAAAAGAAATTTATGTTCCGTTTACCACGTTTTCGCAGGCCTTCAATAGAGGCAATAATGTTGGCTGGATGGCCATTACCGCACAAGACGGCCAATCTATTACCAAGTTGAAAGATCAAATTGTTGATGTCATAAAAGCGCGGCACACCATTCATCCTGAAGATGACAGTGCGGTTGGCTATTTTGATCTGTTCGAAATGTACAATAAAGTGAACGGCCTTTTTATCGCGCTCGATGCGGTTGCCTATTTTGTGGGCATTCTAATTCTCCTTTCAGGAATTATCGGTATCAGTAATATTATGTTGATCGTGGTGAAAGAACGCACGAAAGAAATTGGTATAAGACGTGCTTTGGGCGCAACTCCTTGGTCCATACGCGGACAAATTCTGTTGGAATCAATTTTCCTTACCATCATTTCTGGAATGGTAGGAATTATCTTGGCCACTTTGGTACTTTTTGGCGTAAACAGTTGGCTGAACACAATGGACACCTCTGAAATGATGTTTTCCAATCCAAGTGTGAATTTGGGCGTGGTCATAACAGCTTTGTTCATTCTGATTATTTCCGGTTTACTCGCCGGATTGATTCCCGCCCAAAATGCCATCAAAATAAAACCAGTAGATGCTTTAAGAACCGAATAACCAAAAAATAATATCCAAGTTTAAAACCATAAAAATGAAGAAATCAGTAACCATTCTTATCCTCGTACTTATCGCCATATCGTTCGTGGGAGCCTTGTATTATTTATATCAAAAGAATCAAGAAAATCCGATCACTTTTGAAACGGAAAAACCAGAAATGAGAACCATTGTTAAAAAAACAGTGGCCACGGGAAGTATTGTTCCCGACAAGGAAATTTTGATAAAACCGAATATCGCCGGAATTATTGAGAAAATTTATGTGGAAGCAGGCGAAATTGTGGAAGCTGGCGATATGATCGCAGAACTGAACGTTGTGCCAAGTATTCCAAATTTAGTGGAAACCAAAAACCAAATCGCTTCGGCCAAAATCGCTTTGGACAATCAACGGAAAATATACAATCGTCAAAAGGGATTATATGACAAAGGCGTCATTTCCTCAAACGATTTTGATCAAGTAGATGTTGCTTTCGATCAGGCAAAATTGGCTTATGAATCTGCCAAGGAAACCTACGAAATCATTAAAACAGGAACCAGCAGCGGGGTCGGTAATGCGGCCAACACAAAAATTCGCGCCACCATTTCGGGAATGATATTGGAAGTTCCCGTAAAAGAAGGAAACCAGGTAATCCAAGCAAATAATTTCAACGAAGGAACCACTATTGCAACCGTCGCCGATGTGAAAGATATGATCTTCAAAGGAAAAGTGGACGAATCGGAAGTGGGCAAAATAAAAGAAGGACTGCCCTTGAAAATCACCGTTGGCGCACTTCAAAATAAAACCTTTGACGCTATTTTGGATTATGTTGCCCCAAAAGGAATGGAAGAAAATGGAGCCGTTCAGTTTGAAATTGAAGGAACCTTAAAGAATGCCGATAGCACATTTATCCGTGCAGGTTTAAGTGCGAACGCTTCTATTATTTTAGCGGAGGCCAAAGATGTGCTCTCCATAAAAGAAGCCTTGGTGCAATTTGATCCCAAAACCAAAAAACCTTTTGTGGAAGTAAAAACCGGGGAAAAAGAATTTGAACGTCGAGATATTGAATTGGGAATCAGCGACGGAATACACGTCGAAGTGAAGAGTGGAATTGACAAAAATGCCGACGTAAAAGTTTGGAACCAAGTGAAACCTGGGGAAAAATGAAATAAATAAGGGTTTATGATTTGTTCAGAATAAAAATCGGCAAATAAAGCAATATCCCGAGCAATGAGAATAGCAATCCTCCAATTGTACCGACTCCCAAAGCAAACCAAAAAACTTCATCCTGACCACCGATAACAAATGGCAAAAAGCCAAGAACGGTAGAAATAATGGTCAGGATTATTGGAAATATTTTCTGTTTGAACGCTTGCATGTATGCGGGCAATTTGTTTTTTCCTGAATTTGTATTTTTTAATTGATTAAAGTCATTGGCTCTATTCTAATTTACGATTGATATTATATTTTTTGTCTAACTATCTAAAAATAAGATACTTTGTCGTGAATATTTTCAAAAAACCTTGATGTTTTTCTAAAACCGCTGGTTTAAAATGTAAAAAAACTCTTGTAA
>JBDNFD010000170.1:0-3297 GCA_041689995.1 Flavobacteriaceae bacterium
CAAACGGCATTTATTTTGTGAAAATTACTGATGTATTTCACCGAGAGATTATTCAAAAAATGATCAAAAAATAAATTTGCAAATCCCTTCACACGCATTTAGTTTGAACATTCTTAAAAGCCCGAAAATGTTAAATTTTTTTAATAATATGAATTGGGGTTAGAAAGCGATTGCCAGTATTTAATAGCGGTAAGATGATATTTTGGATAGTATAAAAAAATAAAATATCTTTTACTATTTATTAAATAATTTTGTTATCTTTGAAAGATAATAACCAACACTTGACATCATGAAAAAATTATTCTACTTTTTTTGTTTTATTTACTTCTTTATAGGAGGAAATAAGAACCTATTAGCCCAAAGAGCCTATCCTGGAATTTTTTATTATTACATAGAGGAAAAAGAGGTTGATAATTTAGAACCTATTACTAAAAGCAGGGAATTGGATCAAACCTTAAACCTTATATTTAAAGATGTTGGGTTTAATGCATTTGTGAACGGCCAAACTGTATATGTTTATGAAAAGGCATTTCCGGGGGCGTTAACAGAACGATTGCAGCGAATGTATATCGTGGGGAGTACTTCGGATACTTTGTTGAATGATTTTCGTATTTTCAGTAATATTTCCTATTCAGATTTTTTAGGAACTCTAGAGTATGAAGAATTAAGTGTTCCAGATGACTATTTTAGTACGGCCAATATTCCAGTGCAGGCTATAAACGGAATAATGTTGCCGACAGATTCTTTTGAACATTTGGAATTGGTAAATGCTCGTCAGGCTTGGAATTTGAGTACAGGAAACCCTAACATAGCTATTGGGGTGGTGGATTCCCCTATAAACCCGAATCATCCTGATTTAATTAATAATATTATACAGCATTACGGTCCAGTCCCTACTAGTTTTCCCGCAGGGGAACATCACCACGGTACAAAAGTTGTTGGAAGTGCAGTAACTGGAACAAATAATGGCCTTGGGATAAGTTCTATAGGCTATAACACTTCATTGGTGACCTATGTTTCTTATTATAATGCGACGGGAAGTTTATATACATTGCCTCAAAAAATGTTGTATTTAGTGCAAAATCACCCAGAAATTAAAGTGATAACACATAGTAGACTTGAAAGCTGTAATTTTATTGAAGCAAATGCCTTGGTATATCAAGAAATTTGGGAACAATATGGCGTGACCGTCATTACCGCAGCAGGAAATGGAAATTATTCAAACCACTGTCCAGATGAGAATGGAGGCAATCAAGGTTATGTGTATCCTGCGTCTTATGATCATGTCATATCAGTGAGCGGTGTTGGACATAATACAGTTTATGGTTCAACGAATTCACAAGGTATGGGCATAGGCTGGAAGGATGTACATGAATATTTTGCAGGGGATGATAATTATACATTTACCCACAATGATAAAGTAGATGTAGTTGCTCCTGGCTATGGCATTCCAAGCACCAATTTGGATAATAAATATGCTACTGGTTACGGTACTTCCTATTCCGGCCCTTTTGTTTGTGGAATAGCTGCTTTAATGTATGATGTAAATCCCAACATAACACCCGATCAAGTGCGACAAATTCTTAGGGAGACTGCAGAAGAAAGTATTTATGATATTCCTGAGAATGCTCCTTATATAGGTTTATTAGGCACAGGTCGAGTGAATGCTTATGCAGCGGTTTTACAGGCAAAATGTTTGTACACTCAGGCACCGGGATTAGATTTGACAATCCGAAATTCAAAGGATGATTTCGGTGTTGAGCCCGACAATGTAACAGATCCAATTTGGGATAGTCCCGATATATGGGTGCGCAACCAACCTGACGGTCTTTTAGTTCAAGAAAATCAGGACTTAAATTATTTAAGCGATCAAACGCCGGTATATGTCTATGTAAAGGTTACCAATAAAAGTTGTGAGACTTCATTAGGAACAGAACAACTTTATTTGTATTGGGCAAAGGGAGGTCTTTCCCAGGTTTGGCCTACAATATGGACAGGCTCTATATTAAATGGTTTGCCAACCGGCGATGATATTGGCAATCTATCGATACCAACTCTAGCGCCGGGTGAAACAAAAATTTTAGAATTTCAATGGATTCCGGAAAATCCAGATGTTTATGAAACTAATGGGTTTAGCAAGCCCTGGATGTTTTGTTTTTTAGCAAGAATAGTAGCGCCCAATGATCCAATGACCTTTGTGGAAGGTTCAAATGCAGCTACCAACACAAGGAACAACAATAATATTGCCTATAAAAACGCTACGGTGCTAAATGTATCCGGTGGCCCAAAGGGTACAATCACAGCGGGAAATATGTTTAATGATAATCCCACTACTGTCGATTTTAATTTTTATACTATAGGTGAGAGCGATACAAATATATGGGATCAAGCAGAGGTATATGTGAAATTGGATAAAACAATTTGGGACAACTGGCAAAGTAGCGGTGGTTTATCGAATAATATAAGAATAGTTGATGCCACGAAGCATGTAATATTACTGACAGGAAACAATGCCAACTTATCTAATATAAATTTTTCACCTGGGGAATGGGGCCTAATAACTTTGGGGGTCAATTTTTTAACCGAGAAAGTTGGCCAGCAGGAAAAGTTTGCTTTTCATATTGAGTAATATGACGTTCTTAAAAATGAAAGTAGGGGAGGATTTACTTATGAGATAACTCGGAATGCCACAAGGTCCAAATTTTATGCCAAAGGAGAAAAGGAAAAAAATAATAATATTACTATTTTAAAGGCTACGCCTATAAATGAACCTGCGATATATAATTGGTACAATGCCAACGGAGATTTGATATATACTGGAGAACAATTAATAATTACAGATCCTATCGTTCAAGAATATAAACTTGAAATAATAGCGGAGGGCGACGGGCATAAAGATTATACTACCGTCAATAGTGAAAACCCATTTAAACTTGAAAGTTTAAGTCCCAATCCCACTTCTAATCAGGTTCTAATAAATTACCATATCCAAGGAGCTGTATCGGCGTATATTATAATTAGCAATTTACAAGCGACAATAAGTAATAATTATATTATAGAAACTACGCAATCAGCCGCAATAATTAATTTGTCGGGATATGTGCCTGCACTTTATGTGGTCACTTTAGTTTGTGATGGAGAAGTGGTGGAAAGTAAAAATTTAATAATTCAATAAATTCAAGTCATGAAAAATATTTTGTTCATTTGTTTGATTATAAGCTTTAATGCGAATTGCCAAACTACTTTTTTAGAGGATTATACCTGGTATTTGGAGAAACTGAGCATCAACAATGATGA
>JBDNFD010000171.1:0-8311 GCA_041689995.1 Flavobacteriaceae bacterium
ATAATGTATAATGTATAATGTATAATGTATAATGTATAATATATAAAGTATAATATATAATGTATAATGTATAATGTATAATGTATAATGTATAATGTATAATGTATAATGTATAATGTATAACCCAATAACCAATAACCCAATAACCCAATAACCCCAATAATGTATAATGAATAATGAATAATGAATAATGTATAATGAATAATGTATAATGAATAACCTAATAACCAATAACCTAATAACCCAATAACCCAATAACCAATAACCCAATAACCCCAATAATGTATAATGTATTATGTATAATGTATAATGTATAACCTAATAACCAATAACCTAATAACCCAATAACCCCAATAATGTATAATGTATAATGTATAATGTATAATGTATAACCTAATAACCAATAACCAATAACTGAATAACCCAATAACCCAATAACCAATAACCAATAACTGAATAACCAATAACCCAATAACCCAATAACCCAATAACCAATTATTCACCACTTTTAACTATTTTGAACGTTGATTATTATATCTTTGCAATACGATAACCAATCGATTCACTATGAATATTTTTAATCCGATCGTGATAGGGGAACTGTTCCGGGCCTCACCACTTCTGATGATGCTCGGGGTTTTTGCGGGTGCTTTTTTGCTCACTTTTATCCTCATTCCAAAAATACTATGGGTCATCAAGGAAAAAAAACTATTGAAACCAGTGATTGCGCGCAGTGTGCATACCATGGAAACCCCGTCGTTTGGAGGGGTTGCATTTTTTATGACCCTTGTGCTGCTGGTGTCTATGCTCCAAAGTTTTCAAATAATGCCCACTGGAAATCACTTTATTGCCGGTCTGACCATTTTATTCATGGTCGGCTTAAAAGACGATTTGGTAGTTTCTTCCCCCCGGGCAAAACTTTTGGGCCAACTCATCGCCGTCGCATTTATTGTTTTTTCACCGGAATTGGCCATCACTTCTTTGCATGGATTTCTGGGAATACAAGAAATCCCTCTTTTCGTAGGATATTTGATCACTACTGCGTTTATGCTGCTCATCATCAATGGGTTTAATCTTATTGATGGCATCAACGGTTTGGCGGGAATCATAGGAATCATCATCTGTAGTTGCTATGGGCTTGTGTTTTACTTCACCGGAAACGATTTTTTTATGCTGCTTAGCCTCACAGTTATCGGGATGTTACTCGCCTTTTTGCGGTTCAACCTTTCCAGAAAGGAAAACAAGATATTTATGGGCGATTCGGGCTCTCTCGTAATAGGTTTCATCATTGGTTTCTTGACAATCAGAATCCTTGCTATGCCCGTACAAAGCATTTTGCTCGAAAATGGGTTCTCTCCGATGAATCGTGTTCCTTTTGTCATAAGCGTGCTTTTTATTCCACTTTTTGATACGTTTAGGGTTATCTTGCTTCGCCTTTACAATGGCAGAAGCCCTTTTAAAGCCGGCCAAGACCATGTGCACCATCTTCTGCTGAATTGCAGCCTGAACCACCCCAAAGCATCTGTTGTACTGGGTTTATTAAATCTACTAGTAATCGCTATTTTTCTATTATTATTTAATAATTTGTCCGTGCCATACATGCTGGGGGCTATCATTGGGCTTTTTATTTTGTTTTTCCTAGGATTTCAACTAATAGCCAACCGGTTTTCAGAAAGACCTTCCGAACCAAAAGAAGAGCGACGCTTGTTCAAAAAAATTAATGGACGGGCCAATAATTATCAAGAAAACGGAAAAATCCGGGAAGAAATCATGGAAAATAGTCGGTAGCCTTCATTGCAAAACCCAATATTTCCTTTCCGAAAAACCAATCACTTTATAGACACGTGAAATGTATTTTGGAAACGCACAGCGGTTTTTTTGCAATCCTGTGGACTGGGTCAAGTAAAAAACCAGCGTAAGTACAGCCAAAAGATTGCAGATCATAAAATCGGGGATAATCGACTCAACCTGCCTGCCGAGGAGGAAGATTTGCGTTATTTAAGTTCCATATTGCAAAATGACCGACTGGCACACAAAATAAAAATGCGGTTGCAGACATTCACTTTTGTAGAAAAGATGTTAAATTTGCACCACTTTTAGAATCATAGGAAATGAGTAGAATTAAAAAGATATGTTGCATTGGCGCCGGTTATGTGGGAGGCCCCACCATGGCCGTTATCGCACAAAAATCCCCTGAAATAACCGTCACGGTAGTTGATATAAATCAATCACGGATCAATGCTTGGAACGATCCGAATGTGGAAAATATCCCCATTTACGAACCAGGATTGAGCGAAGTTGTCGCCGAAGCCCGGGGACGGAATTTGTTTTTTTCCACGGAAGTGGATAAAGCGATAGACGACGCAGATATGATCTTCATTTCTGTTAACACGCCCACCAAAACTTATGGTACGGGAAAAGGAATGGCAGCGGATTTAAAGTATATCGAGCTCTGTGCACGTCAAATTGCCAGAGTATCTAAAACCGATAAGATCATTGTAGAAAAATCTACTTTGCCCGTGCGAACGGCGGAAGCGATCAAAAATATCTTGGATAATACCGGGAATGGGGTGAGATTCCAAATCCTTTCCAATCCTGAATTCTTGGCAGAGGGAACTGCTATCGAAAACCTGCATCATCCAGATCGGGTGCTGATCGGCGGCGATGATTCCCCGGAAGGACAAGAAGCGGTGCAAGCTCTGGTGGACATTTATGCTTCTTGGATTCCTCGGAAACGCTTGTTGACAACCAATGTTTGGTCTTCGGAATTGTCGAAATTAACAGCCAACGCATTTTTGGCACAACGAATTTCCTCCATAAACGCCCTTTCGGAACTCTGCGAAAAAACAGGGGCGAACATTGATGAAGTGGCGCGTGCTATTGGTTCCGACAGCCGAATTGGACCAAAATTCCTGAAAGCCTCTGTTGGTTTCGGAGGTTCTTGTTTTCAGAAGGATATTTTGAACTTGGTTTATATTTCACGCTCCTATGGCTTGCAAGAAGTTGCTGATTATTGGGAGCAAGTGATTATTATGAATGATCATCAGAAATCCCGTTTTGCAAAAAATATCGTACATACCTTGTACAACACCGTTTCGGGAAAGAAAATCGCCTTTCTGGGCTGGGCTTTCAAAAAGGATACAAATGATACCCGGGAAGCAGCGGCAATTTATGTGGCCGATGCATTATTGGAGGAGCAAGCGAACATTTTCGTTTATGATCCCAAAGTGAAGACTGATCAAATCTATTTCGATCTGAATTATTTGGCAACACGTTCCGCTGAAGAAAATAAGGATATGCTCTCCGTGGTAACTGATCCGTATGAATCCTGTAAGGATGCGCACGCCATCGCTATCCTGACGGAGTGGGACGAATTTCGGGAATATGATTGGCAAAAAATATTTGACCATATGCAAAAACCCGCATTTGTATTCGACGGCAGAAATATTTTGGACAAAGGAAAACTCGAAAAAATAGGATTTCAGTATTATTCGATTGGGCAGTAGCTCTTAAAAAAAACAAAAGACTTTCACTCCCGCATTCGCCTATTTTATTATCTTTGCCAGCTAATAAAAGCCCCTATATTAAAATGAAACTGGGGTTTTCTGCTGTAAAATGACTTCATGGAAAGTTGTATTTTCCCGCTCGAAAAAGCAAGGTAAGTCAACGCAAAATGGGACTCACCACGGCGAAGCCATGTGAACAGACATCGGATGGCGCCGAGTGACCGAATGAGTAAATAAGTAGATTGGATATCCGAATTCCGGCGACTTTTAAATTCAATCACAAATCGTCCAAGGAAACGACTCACAAAAATAGCCCAGAACAAATTCAAATGATCTATGGAACACGATAAGCGACCTTGGGGACAATATTGGGTGCTGGAGGATAGTAAAACCTACAAAGTAAAACGCATAGAAGTCAATCCCGGCGGACGTTTGTCTTACCAATACCACCATCACAGAGCCGAGGTTTGGACCATTGTCGAAGGTGTCGCACGCGTAACCTTAGATGGGGAAATGAAAGATTACCTTCCCGGCGAGGTGGCCATAATTCCGTTGGGCGCGAAACACCGCATTGAAAACCCCGGAACCTCACCCTGCATTTTCATTGAAGTGCAACATGGCACCTATTTCGGGGAAGATGATATTGTGCGATTGGAAGACGATTATGATCGGTCTTGATGATAAATTAAGCACAATCTACCTATTCACAGATTCACAGATTCACACATTCACAGGAAATAGCGATTAGCGAAATAGCGATTAGGGAAATAGCGAATAGGAAATCGAGGAATAAAGAAACGAATGAATTATGAAGCACAATCTACTTATTCACAGATTCACAGATTCACAGATTCACTCATTCACAGGAAATAGCGATTAGGGAAATAGCGAACAGGGAATAAACGAATAAAGAAACAAATGAATTATTGAGCACAATTCACAGATTCACTCATTAACTAAATAACCCAATAACTCATTAACTTAATAACTAAATAACCCAATAACTCATTAACTTAATAACTAAATAACCCAATAACTAAATAACCCAATAACTCATTAACTCAATAACTAAATAACCCAATAACTCATTAACTTAATAACTAAATAACCCAATAACCAATAACCCAATAACCCATTAACCCAATAACCAATTTCCCTATTGTTTCCTAATTAAAAAATATAAATGAAAACGGCATTGATCACCGGCGTGACCGGACAAGATGGAGCTTATTTAAGCGAATTTCTTTTAAAAAAAGGATACAAAGTCCATGGATTAAAACGAAGGTCTTCCCTGTTCAACACGGACAGGATAGATCATCTATACCAAGATCCCCATGTGGAACACCGGAATTTCATCCTGCATTACGGCGATATGACGGATAGTACGAACCTTATTCGCTTGATCCAGGAAATCCAACCGGATGAAATATACAACCTGGCGGCAATGAGCCATGTGCAAGTATCCTTTGAAATCCCGGAATATACTGCAAATGCCGATGGTATCGGAACTTTACGGCTCTTGGAAGCCGTGCGCATGTTGGGAATGGAAAGGAAAACCAAAATTTATCAAGCATCCACCTCCGAACTCTATGGAAAAGTACAGGAAGTGCCCCAATCCGAAACCACTCCTTTCTATCCACGCAGCCCCTATGCCGTGGCCAAAATGTACGCCTATTGGATTACCGTAAATTACCGCGAAGCCTACGGAATGTTCGCATGCAACGGTATTCTGTTCAACCACGAATCCCCTTTACGGGGGGAAACCTTTGTGACCCGGAAAATCACCCGTGCCGCCTCAAGAATTGCGTTGGGCTTACAGGATAAATTCTATTTGGGAAATTTAGATGCAAAACGCGACTGGGGCCATGCAAAGGACTATGTGCGCATGATGTGGATGATTTTGCAGGCCGAAGAAGCCGAAGATTGGGTCATTGCTACAGGAACCACGACGCCAGTCCGGGAATTTGTAAAAATGGCATTTGCAGAGGCCGGAATTTCACTTGAATTTTCTGGGGAAGGAATCGATGAAAAGGCTTACGTAACTAAATGTTCCAATCCGAAATATCAAATTGAAATAGGAAAAGAAGTACTCTCCGTCGATCCGCAGTATTTTAGGCCCACCGAAGTTGATCTTTTGATCGGGGACGCCACCAAAGCAAATACCAAACTCGGCTGGACCCCCCAATTCGATTTAAAGGACTTGGTAAAGGATATGATGGAAAGTGATTTAAGATTAATGGAAAAAGATCAATTCCTAAAAAATGGAGGCTACCGCACTTTGAATTATTATGAATAGTGTAATCACGATTCTCTCATTGCTATTTCCTCATCGCTCATTGCTAGAAGTAAATGAAAAAAAGGGAAAAATGAAAAGGTCAATTCTATTCTAAACGTAATTGAGTATTTGCAAAATGAAAAATATTGTTTTTAAATCAGTAGTGTCCGATAAAAGTATTACCTGATTCTGGGAAGCACCATAATATATACAATCCCTACGGGATTGGTCTTTCAAGGGGTTCTATTTTTTTACCCATATTAAATGCCTAACGGCATACTGCCCCAGCGGGGCAAAATATTGGTAATCAACCAATCACAATTAGACCAATGTCCCGTAGGGACATCATATGATTTTTAATCGGACAATATTGTTTTTAAATATCAAAACTGACGAGAAAGTTATTGGAAGATTTCAATTATTTATATTTCACAAAAAGAATTTATAATGGATAAAAAGAGAGCAAATGCAAAATATTCCGATGGAAATAAGAATGTCGAGCTAGATGTTTCAATTTTTTTATGGGAAGAAGATTCGGTTTTTACGTTTATTCACCAGCATTAGATATAACTGGATATGGCTTGACCCAAGAAGAAGCGAGAGAGTCATTTGAAACTATACTTCACGAATTCATAGTTTACACTCATAACAAAAAAACTATATTCAAAGAGTTAGAAAATCTTGGTTGGGCTGTAAATAGGAAGAAAAAGCGAGTTGTTTCTCCTAATTTTGAGGAGATGCTATCAGAAAATGAACATTTTAAAAATCTTTATAAGTCTAAGGATTTAATTAGAGATTCTTCGAATGTCAATTTAGAACTTGCATAAATGTCTACTAAACATCTTCGAAATGTTAGTATTTCTCAGTTAGAATTTTTTTTGGAGTTATGTTTTTATAAATTTATAAAAAATAAAAAAGGTCACGCTCAATATACTATGTCAGATTTAACAAGACCTCTTCCATTTCAAAATCATATAGAACCAGTTCCAGAATTTGTTGTTCAAAACCTCTTGAGAGGGTTAGGTTACTCCAAGAAAGACTTTCACGATATACTTGACCAAAAAAAAGAAGTGATCAGAACTGGAAATAAGTATCAAATTAGAGAGGTGATTGATAAAAAATAATATTACTCCTCTTTTCGGATTGTTGCCAAACTAATCGCTATTCCCTAATCGCCAACAACAAATGAAAAAAGACACAAAAATATACATTGCAGGCCATCGTGGCATGGTAGGAGCGGCCATTAAGCGAAAATTGGAAAGTAGGGGTTACACCAATCTTATTGGAAATACCTCAAAGGAATTGGATCTTCGTAACCAGCAGGCAGTAACTTCTTTTTTTGAAAATAATAAACCCGAGGTAGTCATTGATGCTGCGGCACGTGTGGGTGGAATTTTGGCAAACAGCCAGCATCCATATACCTTTTTGATGGAAAATTTGCAAATTCAAAATAACCTAATTGATGCGGCACACAGTTACAATGTACAAAAATTTATCTTTTTGGGCAGTTCCTGTATCTATCCGAAATTTGCCCCACAACCGTTAAAAGAAGAATATTTATTGACAGACAGTTTGGAACCTACCAATGAATGGTATGCTATTGCTAAAATTGCAGGCGTGAAAGCCTGTGAAGCAATTCGAAAACAATATGGAAAAGATTTTATAAGCCTAATGCCCACGAACTTATATGGCAGTCATGATAATTTCGATTTGGAAACTTCGCACGTACTCCCAGCGATGATCCGTAAGTTCCATGAAGCCAAGGAAAATAATAATGCACCAGTTACTTTATGGGGAAGCGGAAGTCCGATGCGCGAATTTTTGCATGTGGATGATTTGGCAAATGCCGTTTGTTTCGCCTTGGAAAACCCGCTGCCAGAGGGGCTGTGTAATGTAGGAACGGGAAAAGACCTTACCATCAAAGAACTGGCGGGGCACATTCAAAAAACCGTGGGGCATACTGGCGAAATACAATGGGACAGTTCCAAGCCAGATGGTACTCCCCGAAAATTGCTGAATGTGGATAAACTCCACGCCGCTGGATGGCACGCGGAAATTTCCCTTGAAGAAGGCCTCCGTACAACCTACGAATGGTTTCTACAAAATCACGGGGAATTCCGCCAAGTGAAAATGTAATAATTAGGGATTAGCGAATAGGGAAATAGCGAATAGGGAATAAACGAATAAAGAAACGAATGAATTATGAAGCACGATCTACCTATTCACAGATTCACTCATTCACAGATTCACTCATTCACAGATTCACTCATTCACAGGGAATAGCGAATAGGGAATAGCGAATAAACGAATAAAGAAACAAATGAATTATGAAGCACAATCTACTTATTCACAGATTCACTCATTCACAGATTCACAGATTCACAGATTCACAGATTCACAGATTCACAGATTCACAGATTCACAGATTCACAGATTCACAGATTCACAAAAAATACAATTCACCTACTCACTCATTCACAGGGATTAGCGAAATAGCGAATAGGGAATAAACGAATAAAGAAACAAATGA
>JBDNFD010000172.1:0-11775 GCA_041689995.1 Flavobacteriaceae bacterium
CTTACAAGAGTTTTTTTACATTTTAAACCAGCGGTTTTAGAAAAACATCAAGGTTTTTTGAAAATATTCACGACAAAGTATCTTATTTTTAGATAGTTAGACAAAAAATATAATATCAATCGTAAATTAGAATAGAGCCTTAATAGTTCGTGCTTCCACAATGGCATCTTCCGTTTTTGCCACGTATTCCGCACTGGCATAAAAACTGTTTTTGTTGAAATCAACTCGGCCCGAAAAAGCATTTGTGAGTTCTTCGAAATTCGGATTTTTAATGTCCGTTTCCTCATAACGCCCCACATAACTTAATCCAAGACCTATAGAATAACTTTCAACTTTCAAAATATCCGTCAGGTCAATTTCCGAATCGAAGCCAAAAATTTGACCTTCAGAAAGTTCAAAACCTTCTTTTTGTCGGCCGTAAAGTCCCGTGAATTTCAAATCTTTTGTGGGCCTGTAAACAATTCTTCCGCCCAGAAGTGAATTGTTAATTCCCAATTGCCGGTCTTCCCATGAACGCAAAATCAGTCCGCTTCCAAATTGCTCATAAAAATATCCAGCTGTAACTTTCAATTTTTTACTCTGATATTCGACATAGAAAGTAGATAAGCCGCTATCGTCGTATTTTGGGGAATAGCCGACCAAAGGCATCGGTAAATAGGATTCTGCTTGAATCCCCGCCGACCACTTTTTATAGGTATAATCTAATTTCAAATAATTGTTGGAACGCACATGTTCATCTGTGCCGGGAAAGTTATTATCCATAAAATCGCCCGTTTTCGGATCGTTGTTGTACCATTTGAAATCGGATTCAAATCCGCCGGAAAGGCTTCCATAATCTTGGGCGTACAAAGAAATTCCGGAAAAAAGTAAAAGAAAGAGCGTAATTTTTTTCATAGAAAGTGGGGTTCCGATCTGTTTTGAAAAGAAGTTAAATCGAAATAGGAAGAATTAAAGAAATACATTTCTACAGAAACTGGCGAATGGACAATAAAAGGATTTATACATGTTTACAAGAACATTTACACTATTTCATCAGACACGAAAATCGTTTCTAAAATTCTTGAAATACATCTTTTTCCAGCACTAATAAAGTTTGCAGAGGATGCAGGATACAAAATAGTATTAGCTGAACATCAAAATTGGTATCCGGATTTAACATTTGTAAAAAAAACGAACGAAAATATTAAGTTCGCACTCGATTTAAAAACCACATTTCGGAGAAAAAAAGGTGCTGCTGGATTTACTTTAGGCAGTCACGGAGCATATTTTAAAGAACGTGACAAATCAAAAAACATCCAATTTCCCTACAATCAATATTCAGGTCATTTTTGCTTGGGAGTAATTTACACACGGATTGATTTTGATGAATTGGCAGACACAGAGGTATTTCAAGTAAGCGAACTTGAAGAAGAATATGGAAATCCACCTATCGACTTAATAGGCGAAAGAGAAGTTACTGAAGTCAAAAATTTAAAATCTATAACTTCTGTAATTAAAGATTTTGATTTTTTCGCAGTACCTAAATGGAAGATTGCAAGTGATGGACGTGGTTCGGGTAATACGGCAAATATAGGTTCTATAAAAAGCATCAAAGACCTAAAAGTTGGTAACGGAGTTTTCAGCAAATTAGGAGAAGAATGGTTCGATGAATATTGGATTAATTACGGTCAAGCAACTATAATGAAAGATGGCTTACCTGTCAAAATTACCAATATTTGGGACTTTCTTGAATTGAAAGGCAGAACGGATTTATTTGATAAAGTTGGCAACGGAGCCAAAAGAAGAAAAACCAACAAGAAATGAAAACATTTGTCCCACCAATAAAATCACAAGGAATAAAAACAAAACTTGTTCAATGGATTTCTAAAAACGTTAATGAAATTGAATATGACCGTTGGGTTGAACCTTTTATGGGAACAGGTGTTGTTGCCTTTAACGTTAGACCAAAAAGAGCTTTACTTTGCGATAGTAATCCACATTTAATAAAATTTTACAAAACATTACAAAACAAAGAAATTACGAGCGGACAAGTAAAGCAGTATTTAAACGAAGAAGGCAAGCAATTGTTGGAAACAGAAGGCGAACATTATTATACTGTGAGAAATAGATTTAATGAAGAAGGAAATCCTTTAGATTTTTTATTTTTAAGTCGTTCTTGTTTTAATGGTATGATGCGAAATAAACATATAACCAAAATATTACCTAAAAAGAATAATTTACTATATAAATATATCGAAACTCAACAAAAGCTAATTGACAAATTAGAAAATGAAATTATAGAGCTAAAAAAAGCACAAGAACCGCGGAGCAATTATCGAAATGTTGCTGAACCTGGTCAATAATTGACGAAAAACCCGCTTGAAAAATAACCTTAATTATACAACATGCTGATTAATAGATTTTTTAATCTATTTATTTAACATTTAAGGGGTGTTTTCATAGGTCAAAAATGACATTATGGGGTGTTTTGATGGCATTTATTTGTTGATCATGTTGCACCCGTGGTTGCACCCGTATTGCACCTGTTCCCAAAATAGAGTTGTTTTCTGAATTTTACATCAGCACTTTTTTTTCGTAAAATTACGGGAGATGAAAGCCTTAAAGTGTCCGTATTGGTGGCTATAGTGGATAAATAGCGGTATCAGGTTTAATATAGGTTTAAACCAGGTTTAAAAAGTCGGTGAAAATTCGCTAAATAGCGGTATATGTGTATTTCGTCCATTTGCTTTACAGCATTAAAAAAACTTCCGAAAGCCTTGTTTTTATTGATATTTATCGTTTTTTATGGGTTATATTTATTTGGGTTCTTTGTTTTTTAGGGGATAGATAGACATTATAAATAAAATTCATGAGGATTTTTTGAATTTTCAAATAAATAATCCACAGAATTTCGATAATGAAGAAATGAATATAAGGCTTAAAGCGAATCATACTTTAGACAATAGAATATTGATATTCTCTACAGAAACATATTATAAAGGTAAAGACTATTTCTACCCGCCTCAATATATATTATATAATATAGATAAACAAAAGACTATTGTCAGTAAAACAGCTATGAATGATAGTTATACAGATGTTTATATTGTTGATCCTTCTGGAGATATGTCATATATATCTAAAAAGCCAACGGAAGGTTTATTAGACCTAAATATCAATATATATTCAAGTATTGAATATTCGGCTAACCAAAATTTAATAAGAAAATATTTTAAAAGTGGAGAGACCTATTATATTATAAAAGAAAAGCAATATTTTCATCACTTTTCTATATATAATAAAAATTTGGAATATGTTGGTAAACTCGAAGTTAGAGTTCATAAAGAAAAATACGAAATTGAGGAATTAGAGAATTGAGGAATAAATAAAAGAGGTATTTGTGTAAAACACCCGAAAACGTAATTTATCACTTATGAAAAAATTATTTATAATATTATTACTTAGCATTACCGTTTTTGCAAACGCTCAAACACCCAAACAAAACTTCACTGAAGCAGAAAAATTGTACAAAAATGGCAGTTTTACAGAAGCTATTGCACAAACTGAAAGCGTTAAAAAAAGCTTAGGCAAGTCTAACCCAAAAGTTGAGGCATTGCTATTTTTAGGCTACTACAACACCCAAGAATATACAAAAGCAAAAGTAGCGTATGAAACACTAAAATTAATGGTACCAGAAAGTGTAGAAAACTCAGATGCTTTTAAGCTTTACAAAAGCGCAGGCGAGCAATTAGATATAAAACTCGCAGAAATACAAACTGCTTTTCTAAAAAAGCAAAACGAAGGTTCTAAGCCACTTTATAGTTATTCGCAATATGAAGATAGAAACGATAATAAAGTAAGGCGTATCAGAAAATTAAAAGAGGCTTTTGATGATAGAATGGAAATTGTTCAAGAAAATAATGAAAATGAGGCTTATCAAGTTTTGGAACTAATTCTTAAAAATCCAACAAAAGAAAAGTTTGAAGATTATCTTTTAGAAGAACGTTACGAAAGTAAATTTAATGAAGTAGAAAAATATATTAAATATTGGAATGTAGAAACTTTTATGCTTTTTGACTACAATGATTTCGATAAAGAAAAAGCGAGAGAATTAAAGACTTTAAAATACCATCTTAATCTAGATTTTCTTAACATTGATGGTAAAAAAATTAGTAATCTACCTAGCAGCATTTTTCAAAATGGAAAATTAGATATAATTGCTATTAATAATACTACTATTAGTAGTTTTCCTGATAATATAATAAATAACTCAAAACTTACATTGTTAACCCTTAAAGATAACAAAAAGTTGAGAAATTTTTTAAGTACCTTATCACATTTCCCGAAGTTACAATCGGTTATCATGCAAGGTAACAGTAGCATTTATAAATTACCATATTTCGGTGATTTGAAAAATTTAAAAACGCTTCATTTAAATCAATACTCTAGCTCAATTCCAAAAGAAATATTTTCACTTACAAAACTAAAAGAACTTTCATTAGGCTCAATAAGTCCAAAAGAAGGTTTTGATTTTCCTGAAGAAATTGGTTTATTAGTCAATTTAGAATATTTAGCGTTATATCATGGTACGTTTGAAGAATTACCAAAATCGATTAAATATTTACAAAAGCTTAAAGAGTTGAATTTATATAATTCTTGGGTTAAGGATTTACCATCCGAAATTAGAGAACTAAAAAATCTACAAAAATTAAATATTGGAGGAACTAGAAACAAGCCATATAATTATAAGAAAGTAGAACGAGATACTAGAAAACTTGTAAAATATTGCCAAATCTTGAAGTAATTTATAATTAATTATTTAATACTTATAAATAAATTTGAGTTCAAAAACATTGTTAACTGTATGGAACTGCCAGTTGCCAACAACGTATAAAAATAATAGGGCAATTGTTGGTTAACTCAATGTTAAATGCACCTTTGCAAGGTCGCCAAATTTTTAAATTTGGCTTATTGAAAAAACAAGTTAATAAGAAAAATTTAAAAATTCGGCTTGTGTTCAACCGAATAGTAGTCGTGTTTTTCCGCCCTACTATTCTTATACAACAACGTTAGATAATCCATATTCCAAAAACACAAAAATTTTCAATGAAAAAACCCCGCAAATTCGTAAATCCGTAGGGTTTAGATGGTTTAGATGGAAAAAGAATTTAATCCTCTTCTTCCTCTGGTTTCATTTTGAAATCTTCCATGAATTTGGTGGTATAATTTCCAGCCAAATAATCCGGATCACGCATCAATTGGCGATGAAAAGGAATAGTGGTTTTCACTCCTTCAATTACAAATTCATCCAATGCCCGAGACATTTTATTAATGCATTCTTCCCTTGTTTGCGCCGTGGTAATCAGTTTGGCAATCATGGAATCATAATTCGGCGGAATCATATATCCGCTATAAACATGTGTATCAATCCGCACTCCGTGCCCACCTGGGGCGTGTAAATTGGTGATCCTTCCTGGGGAAGGCCGAAAGTCGTTATATGGATCTTCAGCATTAATACGACACTCGATTGCATGCAATTGCGGGAAATAATTTTTTCCGGAAATTGGCACTCCCGCGGCCACTTTTATTTGTTCCCGAATTAAATCATAATCTATTACTTGCTCGGTGATCGGATGTTCCACCTGAATTCTGGTATTCATTTCCATAAAAAAGAAATTTCGGTGTTTATCCACCAAAAATTCAATGGTTCCCGCTCCTTCATATTTAATGGATTCTGCTGCTTTCACGGCCGCGTCCCCCATTCTTTTCCTAAGTTCTTTTGTCATAAAAGGCGAAGGCGTTTCCTCGGTCAACTTTTGATGACGACGTTGAATGGAACAATCCCTTTCTGAAAGATGACAGGCTTTTCCCGAGCTATCTCCGACAATCTGAATTTCAATATGTCGAGGTTCCTCAATCAGTTTTTCCATATACATTCCATCGTTTCCAAAGGCCGCACTAGCTTCCTTTCTAGCAGAATCCCATGCGTCATGTAAATGATCTAGTTTCAAAACGGCACGCATTCCTTTTCCGCCGCCGCCAGCTGTGGCTTTCAACATTACGGGAAATCCCATTTCTTTGGCGGTTTTCTCGCAGTCTTCATAATCTTTTAAAAGTCCATCGGAACCAGGAATACACGGCACTCCGGCAGCTTTCATAGTTGCACGTGCGGAAGCTTTATCGCCCATCTGGTCGATCATTGCCGGTGATGCGCCAATAAATTTTATTTTATGTTCCCCACAAATTTTGGAGAACCTAGAATTTTCGGCCAAAAATCCATAACCGGGATGAATGGCATCGGCGTTTGTGATTTCTGCCGCCGCAATAATATTTGATATTTTCAAATAAGATTCGCTGCTCGGTGCTGGACCAATGCAAACAGCCTCATCGGCAAAACGAACGTGCAGACTTTCTGCATCTGCTTTGGAATATACCGCCACGGTTTTAATGCCCATTTCTTTACATGTGCGAATGACGCGCAAAGCAATTTCTCCCCGGTTGGCAATTAATATCTTTTTAAACATGATGATTCAAAGTTTTAGGTTCAAAGTTTAAAGTTCCGAATACAAAGTTCAAGATTGAAGGTTTGAAGTTCCCAGAAGGAATACTTCAAATAACTCCCAACTTCTAACTTTAAGACGGATCTACCAAAAACAAAGGTTGATCGAATTCAACGGGAGAAGAATCGTCCACAAGAATTTTCACGATTTTCCCACTGACTTCACTTTCAATTTCGTTGAAGAGTTTCATCGCTTCGATGACGCACAGCACGTCACCTTCTTTAATTGTGTCGCCCACTTCCACAAATACATCTTTGTCGGGAGCTGGTCTGCGGTATAAAGTCCCAATTATGGGGGATTTTACGGTAATATAATTTGCTTCTTCGTTGCTCGGCACGGGCGAACTTGCTTCCTGTGGAGCTGCCGAATTTTGCGGTGGCAATTGCTGCTGCATAGGTTGTTGCATCGGGATTTGTTGAACATACCTCATTTCCTTGTGCTCTTCACCACCGGTTTTAATGGTAATTTTAATATCGTCCATTTCAAGCTTGACTTCACTCGCTCCTGATTTTGCGACGAATTTGATCAGGTTTTGAATCTCTTTTAAATCCATAATACTATTTATTTAATGGTTAGGAATTATAAGCCCATTTCAAATAAATGGAGCCCCAAGTGAATCCGCCCCCAAAAGAGGCAAAAATCATATTATCCCCTTTTTTAAATTGCTTTTCGAAATCGCTAAGCAACAAGGGGAGAGTTGCAGAGGTCGTGTTTCCATAACGCTGAATATTTATCAGCACTTTTTCCGGCTCCAACTTCATACGGTTGGCGGTCGCATCAAGAATACGTTTGTTGGCTTGGTGCGCTACCAACCAATCTACATCGTTGTGATCAAGTTTGTTCTGAAGCATCACGCGTTCACTGACATCTGCCATATTGGTCACCGCAAATTTAAAAACCGTTTTTCCATCTTGAAACACATAATGCAGCCGATCGGCAACGGTTTCAGCACTTGATGGCAAAAGTGATCCTCCAGCTTTAACCTTTAGAAAATTTCGTCCAAAGCCGTCGCTGCGCAGATATTCATCTTGCATTCCCAGTCCTTCAAAATTGGGTTCAAACAAAACCGCACCGGCGCCATCACCAAATATAATGCAGGTGGAGCGATCGGTATAATCAATAATGGAAGACATTTTATCCGCGCCAATAAGTAGGATTTTTTTGTATTTGCCACTTTCGATAAAGCTTGCAGCCGTGGACATTCCGTATAAAAACCCGGAACAGGCTGCTTGTAAATCGAATGCAAACGCATTGACCGCTCCAATTTCAGTGGCCAGATAAACCCCCGATGCAGCCACGAGCACGTCTGGTGTAACGGTGGCAAAAATGACCAAATCAATTTCTTTGGGATCCAGGTCTGCTTTTTCCAATAGATTCTGAGCCGCTTTGATCGCCATATAGGACGTACCTTTTGTTTTGTCCTTTAATATACGCCGTTCTTTAATCCCGGTTCGAGAGGTGATCCACTCATCATTGGTGTCCACCATGCCTTCCAGCATTTTGTTGGTCAATACATCCTCTGGGACGTAACCACCAACGGCGGTAATGGCAGCTCTGATTTTATGCATGTAATAGAATTTATGTATAAAGGTACATGTTGTTTTATGCGGAAAACAAGCGGGAAAGGTACGACTTTCCAAAAAGCCATATCTTCAAATTTAATTGTTTTCTCTTTCTGCCATTCGAAATAAGCTTTTCAAGCCCATTTTTCCGTTTAAAAAGTAGTCCTAAAACAAAAAACCCTCGCAGAAGGAGAGCTTTTTGGGTTTCCGAAGTTGAAATTCATCAACTCGTTAAAATAATAAGCTTCCGCCTTCCGGGGGAATTAGGCCTCTACTACTTCCGTATCATCGATCAAAATCTGCCCGCGATAATACAATTTTCCTTCATGCCAGTGAGCCCGGTGATAAATATGCGCTTCTCCCGTTGTCGAATCGGTAGCAATTTGGGGAACTGTCGCTTTGTAATGCGTTCTTCTTTTATCTCTTCTTGTTTTGGATATTTTTCTCTTTGGATGTGCCATGGCTACGTGTTATTTATCTTTTAGTAAGGTTTTCAATTTATTCCATCGAGGATCAATTTCCTCGCTATTCTTTTTGTCTTCTTCCGATTTCGGACTTAATTCTTCCAGTTTTTCCAATACATCCGATTTCAAACTGCCGTCCGCAATTCCAGGGTGAACGTGTTTTGCGGGAACGGCCAAAACGATGGCCTCATAAATATACTGTTGCACCGCAATTTCATATTCACCAAAGGGAAGAATGAGCAGTTCGTCGTTCACTTCTTCATATTCCTGTCCAAATTTCACCTTTAGGGACAAAAATCCTTCAATCGGTTGATCATAAGGTTCATTCGTTAAATCGCAATTAATATTAACGCTTCCCAATGCTTTAAAATTCAGTTCAAACATGGTGTTTTTCTTATCGAAAGATAAACTCACCTTTACGTCTGCGCTGTTAAAATCTGTATAGTCAAAAAACTCAAAGAACTCGTTGTCAATTTGATATTCAAACTGGTGTTTTCCCAGTTTCATCCCAACATAAGGGATTAAATATTCCTTTGGCTTTCTCATTTCCCTTTCTCTTTCAATCATCTGGCAACCTTCAAAAGGCGGCTGCAAATGTATGAAATATTATATTATCCACTAAGCTTATCAACAAAAAAATGTTCATATCTTTCGAGATTGGGTTTTCAGCGGGTTTTTAGTGAGTTTTCGATATTCCTTCCGCTTTTTGAAAATTTTCAATCCTAAAAAAACGGCTTCCCGAAATGATTGGAAGTCGGCGATTCCCTTTCCGGCAATTTCGTAGGCCGTCCCGTGATCTGGTGAAGTCCTGATTTTATCGAGGCCCGCGGTGTAATTCACGCCCTTTCCAAAAGATAAGGTTTTAAAAGGAATTAATCCCTGATCGTGATAGGCTGCGATAATGGCATCAAAATTTTTATAATTTTGTGAGCCGAAAAAACTATCCGCAGCATAAGGTCCATAGATTAGCGTTCCCGAATTGTTCATTTTTTGAATGGTGGGTTTTAGCACCTCTTCGTCTTCTTTTCCGATCACCCCATTGTCCCCACTATGCGGATTAATACCCAAAATGGCGATTTTGGGTTTTCGTATGCCAAAATCCTGCTCTAAGGTTTTGCAAATTATTTTCACCTTTTTTTCAATCAGTTCTGGGGTTATGTGGCCCGCGATATCCTTCACCGGAACGTGATCTGTCAGCAGACCAACGCGCAATCCCAAACTTTCCGGAGCGATCATGAACATCAAGCTTTCTCCGTTCAATTCTTTGGCCAAATAATCTGTATGCCCAGGAAAATGGAACTTTTCGGACTGAATGGTACTTTTGTTGATGGGCGCGGTAACCAATATATCGATCGTTCCTTCCTTTAAAGAACTTACCGCAGCTTCCAACGATTTGAAGGCGTATTCGCCAATATTTTTATCTTCTTTTCCGAAATCGATCGTCACATTTTCCCGCCAAACATTCACCACGTTCACTTTTCCTTCAATAACTTGGGAAGCATCCTGAATACCTTGGAAAACAAGTTCCGATTTATACTGGTTTTTCAAGTGCGACATCAACTTGGTATTGGCAAAAATAATCGGCGTACAGAAATCCAACATTCGCGAATCTTCAAAGGTTTTAATAACGATTTCGCTTCCAATACCGTTTAAATCACCAATGCTGATCCCGACCTTGATTTTTTCCTTGTGCTTCATCAATTATCATTATTTTTGCAATACAAAGGTAAAGCAAATATTCTACAAATATGTTCACGGGAATTATTGAAGAGGTCGGAAAAGTTACCGATCTGAAAAGAGAAAACGGAAACCTTCACCTCACCGTGGAAGCTAAGTTCACCCCAGAATTAAAGATCGACCAAAGTGTTGCCCACAACGGCGTTTGCCTGACCGTGGTTTCTTTGGGAAAAAACACTTACACCGTAACCGCCATTGAAGAAACCCTTCTGCGGACAAACATAAAAAAGTTACAAATTGGCGATCCTATTAATTTGGAGCGCGGAATGAAAATAAACGCCCGTTTGGACGGACATATCGTACAAGGACATGTGGACCAAATCGGAATTTGTGAAAAAACAGAAACAAAAAACGGCAGTCATATTTTCACCTTTTCTTATGGCCAAAAATCAGAAAATGTAACCATTGAAAAAGGTTCCATCACCATTAACGGCGTGAGCCTAACAGTAGTGGATTCGTTTGAGAGCAGCTTTTCCGTGGCCATTGTCCCTTATACTTTTGAACATACCACTTTTAAACTTTTGCAAGAAGGCCACTTGGTAAACTTGGAATTTGACGTGATCGGAAAATATGTGAAACGGTTGATGGAAAATCGATAGCATCATCGGGATTTTTACTAGGAATTTCCTCGCAAAAGATAGATCTTTTATATCGAAAATATTTTTCGGCAAATTCAAAAATTTGTCACAGAAATACTTGATACCAGCTGAAAATTATTTTGAACGGGAAAAGCTTGGTGGGGAATGGCTATTTCTATAAATTTGCACGATTTCAAAAATCAACCGGTCCTATAGCTCAGTTGGTTAGAGCACTTGACTCATAATCAAGTGGTCCCTGGTTCGAGCCCAGGTGGGACCACGGTCAAAAATTAAGCCTTTCAATAAAATTGAAAGGCTTTTTTATTTTCAGGTTTATCCGAAGTGAGCAAATTTGACTTTTAAAATTTAAAAAGTTCTTCAAGATTTCTAGCAATTTTGTTCAAAGTGGAAATCGTGCAATTAGTCCTTCCAGCTTCAATTCTCGACATATTGGATTTTTCAAAATTACATTTGGCAGCTAAATTTTGCTGTGAGATATTTTTATGGGAACGAAGATCTTTGATCCGATCCCCAATTTTTTCCAACAAAATTTTATCATCCATTAGAATTGTCTTGTGACAATTCAAATTTTGTTTTATATTTGCCTTATTTGGTTATCATATATGATAACTTTGATTTTTTCGAATTCAATACTCAATTTTACTGTTGTCCGATAAAAATTAAAAGTACGGAATTATGGGCTTTAAAGTCAACAAAAGCGTTGTGATTTCTTTAAAACATAAAAGTAAGCCCCTGCTTTATTGGCTCTAATGAAACTCAAAATTTCCTTGAAAATAAACCAGATCCCCTTTATTCTTGACAAACTCTTTGGCATAGGAATCTACATTGTTGAAAAAGTCTACAAAATTGACATAACTGAAAAGATGTTTTTGTA